>JAOUKJ010000005.1 GCA_029882675.1 Cyclobacteriaceae bacterium | reverse complement strand
ATTCATTCAAGGAGTTGCCTACTAATGAACTACTCCGGGGCAGAGCTCCGAAGTATCAAATGGAGATTTTTGTTTTTTCCGACCCAGAGGGTGGGGGAATTAAACCACTTTTTGATTAAATGTAATCCTTCGCAACGGAGGGAATGATAAATTTTTTACTTTTGAAAAATGAAGTTGCCTATCTTCCTGGTCTTTTTTACATTTTCTGTCACTGCGTATGTAAATGACCGGTACCTGCTCATCCGGGTTGGTTTCAAATCGAAAAAAGATGCTAATGGATATGGTGTACCTATCCGGTTATTAAGGATGAATTATAAAAGGCCAATTATATCAAAACCCTGAATAATAAACGAATGAAACAATTTATCTGCTTTCTCATCTTGTTTTTACCTGCCATTATACAGGCTCAAACGAAGGACGAAGCCATGATACGGGCTCTTTTTGACGAGGCGTTATTAAAGGGTCAGTCATACGCTATGCTCGATTATCTTTCCAATACTATAGGGGGACGATTGTCCGGATCGCCTGAGGCGGCAGCGGCCGTAGAATGGAGTAAACAAACCATGGAAGCCCTGAAATTCGACCATGTCTTTTTGCAGGAAGTGATGGTGCCCCATTGGGTACGTGGGAATAAAGAAGTGGGCCGTATTGTTAATTCAAAAAAATACGGTAGTCTGGAGGTAAATATTTGTGCACTGGGCAATGCAGTAGGTACTGGGCCGGAAGGGGTTCTGGCAGAAATTGTGGAGGTTCATGATTTTGAACAATTGGAAAAACTGGGCAAGGAAGGAATTGCAGGAAAAATTGTGTTTTTCAATCGTCCGATGGATCCCACCAAAATCAATACCTTTTCAGCATATGGGGGGGCTGTAAACCAACGGGGCAGCGGGGCTTCGGAGGCCGCTAAATATGGAGCTGTGGGTGTCGTCATTCGATCAATGGGCCTCAATGAGGAAGATTACCCCCACACAGGCAGTCTTAATTATGCCTTAAACCTGCCTAAAATTCCCGCAGTATCTATTAGCACCAAACATGCTGACCTTCTCAGTAAATTGCGCAAAACCGATCCCACTTTGCACTTTTACTTCGAGACACATTGTATGATGCTGGAAGAAGAATTATCGTACAATGTAATTGGAGAGCTAAAAGGTTCCGTCAGGGAAAAGCAATATATTGTAGTTGGCGGGCATTTAGACTCCTGGGACATAGGAGATGGCTCCCATGATGACGGGGCAGGGTGTGTACAATCGATTGAGGCCCTCAGGTTGCTTCAGGCAGTAGGTTATAAACCCCGGCATACATTGCGTGCCGTAATGTTTATGAACGAAGAAAATGGCCTGCGCGGCGGACGAAAATATGCTGAAATAGCAGAAGAGAAAAAAGAAAAGCACATTGCGGCCATAGAGTCAGACCGCGGTGGCTTTGTGCCCAGGGGTTTTTCCCTTTTTATGGATGATAAAACACGTGAAAAAATACAACGCTGGGCCGGATTGTTTGATCCTTATGGTATGGGTGATTTTAATCAAAAAGGTGGGGGTGCTGACATCAGCCCTTTGAGCTCCCAGGGGGTGCCTCTGTTGGGATTATTACCAGATTCTCAACGTTATTTTAATTATCATCATACCGCCATGGACACCTTTGATACCGTTGAAAAAAGGGAACTGGAAATGGGCGCTGCGGCATTGGCTGCGATGCTTTACCTCATTGACACCTACGGATTATAATATTTTTTTTAAACGAATTAGTATTTTCGGCATAATTATTGAGTAACTGTCGTATGTAATAAATTTACAAAAACATGATATCCACGGCAACAATTATTGATCAGAAAGTGTTATCTTGTTATTGTGTTTAAAGTTGGTTTTACATTTAATTAGTTGGTTATGGATTTTATCAGTTCTCCTGTTATTAGTAAACGAAAAAAAATATCTGTTTTGATTGCCGGAAACAATCCGGTAGACCTCAGCAATATTTATGAGCATTTGTATAATGTACGACAAATAGATTTCAATGCAGAAGTTGCCTTTGACCTGCATGATCTTTTTAAAAAAGCTGACCTGGTTCATCCCGATTGCATTGTAATTGATGACAACATCAGTGAAGAGTTTGGCGCATTATTGGTCAGAATAAAGAGAAACCACCGCACAAAAAACATTCCTTTAGTGCTGATAACTAATGATGATAAATTTAAAATAGAAAAAGGGGAAGCAAAGGAGCTTATTGAAAAATCATCCTTAAGTAAGGAGACCTTATCTCAGGCAATATTGGGTTCTTTAAACCTGCATGACTTTAAAGATCAATTACTGAAGCGTATGGAAAACCGAAAAAAGGTATTGGCAGGTATGCGGCATTAGGTCAAATAGCATTTTCTAACCTAAACATAAACTTTTTAATCTCTCCGTCTCGGACAACCACCAAACGAATCTTCTTCTTTGGCTTGGAATTGAAAAAGCCATTTATTGTACGTAATTCAAGGTGTCTGGCCAAGACGCCGTTTACACTATAAATAATATCACCTGTTTGCAGGCCTGATTTTGCAGCATATGATGATGGTCTTACTTCCGACACTTCAAAAACGTTCAGTTGACTACCCTTGGCTTTTAACGTTATCCCACTCAGGTTATAAAAAAACGGCTTCCTAAAGGATGCATTTTTCTTTATATACATTTTCTCATTTTGGTAATCGAATACCACATTAAAACGACTGAGGATTTCCCCACCAATAGAACCATGTCTAAAAACGTTTGAGCTGGTCAGACTGTCCAGATAACTATCGGGATAAGGGTAGGAAACAACCACATCACTGAGCAGATGACGATCAATTTGCAAACTTTTAATCCTGCCAATCTGTCCTTCGATGTCACCTCCTAACCCCCGGCCAATATTGGCATCAATGGTAGCTTCCGGGATTTTAATATTTTCATCCGATTCAGGGTCGAGTAAAAGTCCATGGCTGGCGCCCGTATCCACCAGCAATTTAGACTGAAACACCGATCCGTCATCAAACACAACAGGCAAAGAAATGTATGGCTTTGTATCTTCTATTGTGATGGGTATTTGCTGATAATTCCTTTTGGGCTTAAATGTTTCCCGGTTTATCAGCGTAAGTTGTTTTTTCTGATAATTGATGGAAACGACAAACCGGTTGAACAGTTCATATCCGAGCATGCCATGGACATCAGTACCCATGAAATTCCTGAGCTCAATATAGTCTTCTTCGAGTACAAGCATAGTTTGCCCCTGACCCTCCACACCCGGCAGCGAAAGGCTTACTTCCATTGTAACATATGCTTCTACCAGTTTTACACCTCCTACGCCGCGAATCGTATACCGTTTTGCATAGGGGATTCCCAGTATATCACTATAAACTTTTTCAGTGAGTATAGCGTTTCTCACTCCGGTATCAAGTATGAATTTTAATGGCAGCCGATTGTTGAGTACCAGGGGAATCACCACCAGGTTGCTATGTAGGGAAAAAGGGATTTCAGCCTTTTCCTTATCATCGGAAATACTAAACCCAAATTCCTGAGCATGCAGCATAAAAGGCAGCATAAAAGCGATATAAAACGAGGCTATTGTTCTCAATTTTTCACATTTACAAATTTTACCATGCTAACCTGACTGAATTCATCATGTTATTTCCTGAAAACTACATTAACAAGGCGAAAAACCAAAATAATTTAAAGTCTTAAGCAGGCATATTTTGAGATTGAATCTTTTTGACCCTATTTTGTATTTTATTTCCCTCAAAACAGACAAGCAATAGATATGGCCAATATAGTAGCAATTGTTGGAAGACCCAACGTGGGAAAAAGCACTTTGTTCAACAGATTAGTGGAGAAAAAACAGGCCATTATGGATGACCAGAGTGGGGTGACCCGGGACAAGAATTACGGTTATGCCGAATGGATCGGAAAACACTTTACGATCATTGATACCGGTGGTTATGTACTTGGTTCAACCGATAAGTTTGAAAAAGAAATTAGAAAACAGGTAGAAATGGCTCTGGAGGAATGTGATGTCATCCTGTTTATGCTCGACTGCAAAAGTGGACTTACCGGGCCAGATGAAGACTTTGCCCGTGTTTTACGCAATTCTAAAAAACCAATCCTTATCGTAGCTAACAAAGCCGACAATACAGAATTGACACTGGCTGCGAATGAATTTTATTCACTCGGGTTATCACATAATATTTATCCGGTATCCTCTTCCAATGGCTCGGGGACAGGCGAGCTGCTCGATGATCTGGTGGCCCTTTTCCCGGATGCAGGTGAAATAGAAACCAATCAGGGAATACCCCGCATAGCCATTCTGGGAAGACCTAACGTAGGCAAATCCTCCTTCATCAACGCCTTAATTGGTGAAGACCGTAGTATTGTAACTGATGAAGCAGGTACTACACGGGACGCTGTAAATTCACATTATAACCTTTTTGGAAAGGAACTCATACTCACCGATACGGCAGGTGTACGAAAAAAATCAAAGGTGAGAGACAATATTGAGTTCTATTCAGTACTCAGAGCGATACACGCCTTGCAAGACAGCGATGTTTGCATTATCATGGTCGATGCTGAACGTGGCCTGGAATCACAGGATATTAATCTTATTGCCCTTTCCCAACGATATAATAAGGGTATAATAATTATGATAAATAAGTGGGACCTGATTGAAAAAGAAAGCAATACAGCCAAAGAGATAGAGGGGAGTATTCGGGCAAAATTAGGCTTGATGGATTATGCACCTATTATATTCACCTCTGTATTGAATAAACAGCGTATATTTCAAGTAGTAGAACTTGCCATTGAAGTTTATGAAAATCTCCAGAAAAAGATTCCCACTTCCAAACTCAATGAAGTTATGCTTAAAGAAATTGAGAAATACCCACCCCCGGCAGTAAAAGGAAAATATATCCGAATAAAATACGTAACACAGTTACCGGCTAGCGCCCCTGTTTTTGCCTTTTTCTGTAATTCCCCTCAGTATGTAAAGGCACCCTATCAACGCTACCTTGAAAATAAAATAAGATTACATTTTGGATTCAAAGGGGTTCCTATTCGTACCTTTTTCAGAAAAAAATAAAAAAAGGGGGCTAATGCCCCCTTAACCGACTAAAAACCAACACCCACTAATTCAACAGCACTTACTCACCCTTCATCACCAATATGACTTAGTGGTTGCATCTTTATACAGGATGTCAATTTCCCGAACTGTCCATCGACAATTCAACCTGTACTTTATTTTTCTCCATCAGTGCCCGTTCTTCCTGCTTGTCAATGCTGTTGATCATAAACCAACTGACCAGAATAATAATGACTACCGATGCTATTATTAACCGTAACATTTTTTTGTTCTTTAATACCTCTATTAATACCAAGCTCGTGCCAAAAGAAAAAAAGTGCTAATACGCCCTAAAAAAGCTGTTAATGGAAATTATTTGATCCGAATGATAACCAATAAAGAGAACTGTTTCTCAAAATGAGAAACAGTTAAACAAAAAAAAGGGGGCAATGCCCCCCTTTCTAACCGACTAAAAACCAACACCCACTAATTCAACAGCACTTACTCACCCTTCATCACCAATATGACTTAGTGGTTGCATCTTTATACAGGATGTCAATTTCCCGAACTGTCCATCGACAATTCAACCTGCTCTATATTTTTCTCCATCGTTGTCCGATCTTCCTGCCTGTCAATGCTGTTGATCATAAACCAACTAACCAGAACAATTATGACTACCGATGCTATTATTAACCGTAACATTTTTTTTACTTTATTACTTCTATAATTGCCAAGCTCGTGCCAAAAGAAAAAAAGTGCTAATACGCCCTAAAAACGATGTTTACATGAAGTTTACATCCCCGCTAAAGAGCAATAAAGAGAATATTTTCTCATTTTGAGAAAGGATTGTGCTAAAAAAAAAGGGGGCCATGCCCCCTTTTCTACCGACTAAAACCAACACCCACTAATACATAAGTACATATTCACCTTTTAATACCAATATGACTTAGCAGTTGCATCTTTATACAGGATGTCAATTTCCCGAACTATCCATCGACATTTCAACCTGTTCTATATTGTTTTCCATCTTAGCTGCCCTCTCTTTCTGCTTCCTGGTACTGATAATCATAAACCAAGTGACCAGGATAAGAATGACAACCGAAGCAATTATTAATCGTATCATCTTATTGTTATTTTATATCATTAGATATGCCAAGCTCGTGCCAAAAGAACAAATGTTCCTTATTTGGCTCCAAACAGTGTTTTTAATAATGTCAAATTGGGAATATAGTCTTATTTTGAATACTCTTTCTCTTTTTGAGATTTTCTTAAAGTAATTCAAAGGAGGGGTTCCAGAAAAAACGATCGAAATTGACGATCTGGTCATCAACTACAGCAATCCCCTCCTTTTCCAGGAGTTCCTGCATTTTTGTAGGTGTACTGAAATGAAAACGCCCTGTGAGTAAACCCTGGCGATTTACGACGCGATGAGCGGGTACATTTGGCATGCCATGGGCCGCATTCATGGCCCAACCAACCATCCTGGCACTCATTTTGGTACCTAAGTATTGCGCTATTGCTCCATAGCTGGTAACACGTCCGTAAGGAATAAGACGGACTACATCATATACATCATTGAAAAAATCAGCCATGCAGAGTAAATAACGTTAAAAATACAATAAAAATAGATACGTTGGTTTAATCAATGCTTCCGTTGTCTTAACTTTGCACCATATGGACTTTTTTCGAATAAACCCTATCATGAAATCTTTTGTTTGGATAGTTTTTTGTCTTGGTAGCTTTCCGCTGTTTTCTCAGTCTGATTCACTAAAAATTTTTCTTCCTGAGGAGGAGTTGTGGAATGTGAAAGATGAAGGCCAGGAATTTTCTTTTACCCTGCGGACTTCTGATTCAAGCGCTGTATTTGATATGATGGCCCCTTCAGGCTATGGTATGCAACTCGATTCGTTCGGAAATTTTACCTGGCGAACAGATAAAAACCTGGTCATGGATGATGACGGTCAGAAACAATTTTACATTCAGTTTTTCGCGAAGAATAATCTTCAATCCGATACCGTTTTCGTTGAACTGGTTGTGAAAAACGTAATACAAGAGTCGCCACCACTCGAAGTGGAACAAATCCAAATAAACAAAGTAACGGAAATCAGGTTACCGAGAAAACCGGGATGGAACCTGATCCGTGAAGGGGATAGTGTTCAATTTAAAATCAGTGCAGAAACAACGATGGATAATCTGGAAGGGATAAAATTTTATTTTGAAGAAGGGGAAGAATCGGAAATCGAATTTGACTCACTGGGCAACTTCTCCTGGACAGTTCCATACACCCTTGTTGACCGTTTTCAGCAAACCATTGATAAACATGTATTTTTTATGGCTGAAGACCAGTCCGGGAATATTGTATCTCAAAAAGTAATTCTTACCATCTTTCATAAAAACCAAAAGCCAATAATTGGTTCCCTTTCTCCGTTTTATGTTTTATCAGGGGCTAACAACACCTACCAGATTACTTCTGATTTTGTATCCGATCCCGATGATGATCCCATCGTTTTCATCACAACGCCAACAGAGTTACCACAAGGTATGGAGTTTACTTCCGGAGGTAAAATAACATGGAATCCCTCCCGCAAACAATTCACTGACCTGAGAACAAATGGAATAAAAGTTCCTTTTTACGTGGAAGATCAACCCGCAAAACAACAAACCCGCGGTTTTCTGCAAGTCAATGCATCAAACCAGGACATGCCTCCTGAAGTGATTATTATACCTGGCGACTCCGTAATTACAGTCGCTGAAAATAGTAGAATACACCTGGTCTTTCATTTATCCGATCCCAATGGCGACGAGGATCTGAATAAATTCAATTTTTATTCTGACCATCCCGGAGTTAGTGAAAAACAACTCGTAAAAAATACCGAGACACAATACGAATTTTTATGGACTCCCGGCTTCCAGTTCGTTAACGATCCGGAACCGTTTCTCGAAGTTCAACTGCGTTTTGTCGCCATTGACAACACCAGTCGCACCACAACCAAGACCTTGAAAATAAAAGTGGTGGACACCGAAGACCTCAGTATTAAAGATCGTGATAATTACATTTCCTATCGCGAAATATTAACCAATGCCCTAAACCTTACTGACCAACTGTCCGAAAACCAAAAGGAACTGGACAAAGAATTAAAACAAGCAAAGAAGGGAAAGAGAAACAGAACATTAATAAATGCATCACTTGGCCTTGTTACCGGCCTTTCTCCGGTGATTGCAGGAACAAATGACGATGCCCAAAAGACCATAAGTGTGATTGGTGGCACATCTACTGCCACATTGGGTACCCTGGAAGCCAAGAACATCCTAGGGAAGTCAGTGGATGGTATTAATGATAAAATAAAACTCAACGCAGAGCTGTATAACCAATTCATCTCAGAAGGGACGGGCTTTGCACGACGTTATAACACAAAGGCCCAACGCCGAAACACGAACTTTTCCTATGATTTGGAGAAGTTCAAGAATATTCTGAACACTTCCAAACTGGCCACACTTCAACTGGATGCCGGCTGGGAAAATAAGAAAAAGGTAAACAGCCGAAGACTGAAGTCAGCATTCGCAGATTTCGATGCATCAGAAGTTGAATAGCACCATTTTATAGGAATTACAGGGCATTACGGGTTTTTAGCTGCTGGTTGTAAAAGGAATATTTTTCCCATTTCATTGGTGATTAAACCACTATGTCCCGGGAGCATCAAAAAGCCTTCAGCTTGTCCGCTGCGTGTAAATTTAACGGCCTTGTCTGGTCTGGAAAAGACATGAAGGTCATCTTCCAGTTGAAAATAATAAATCATACCATAAGTGAGTAACCCAAACTGTCTGGTATCCAGGTCAATATCAGCGGCTGTCACCATTCGTCGGCTATAAAAACTGTCAATGGGAGCCAAAGAGTAATTGCCCGGATCATCAGGCACTTTGTACGCTTTTACCCAATTACTCCCCCGGTTTTTGCTGAAAAGATAAAGGTGATTGTTGTACCAAAACATCGCCTCACAATCAAAGTCCATTTTTCTTTTTGCAGGAGGGAAGGCGCATTGATTGTCATAATTAAACTTAATTTCCTGTACGCCACCGGTAGTCACTTTATATATCACCAGATTTGTCCGTTTATTGAGGTTGTTGCCAAAATCACCCACATAATAATTACCGGCCTCATCGCGGGCCATGTCTTCCCAATCGATGTTCGTCACACCCGTTAAATCGGTCACCTCATAAATATTTCCGGAGTAATCAAACCGATATAACCTGGCAGAAGCCCCGGAATCCTTATGGGTATAGAAATTGTTTCCCGGCCCGTATTCAAGCCCACTGCTTTCAGTAAATTCTCCGGAAATTTTGGCCAATGCGGTAATTTCGACAAGATTTTTACCCTTATAAAAACCCTGTCGACCAGGATCGAAGGTGATATTCTGAAAAAAGGCATTCAGTGAAAGAAGAAAACCAGCGAGTTTAAGGTTAAACATCATCAGAATAGTTTGCTGTTTTATTTGTTTATGGCCTCATAGCCGTGGTCTGTCAAGAGGTTGCCTCCCTCTGCTGCCTGTACCGCCAATTGATCGCAACGCTCGTTTTCAGGGATGCCTGCATGCCCCTTTACCCATTTGAAGGATATCTTAAATCTTTTGGACAAGGGTAAAAAACGTTGCCACAAGTCAACATTGGCTTTTCCTTTAAATCCTTTTTTTACCCAGTTATTCAACCAGCCCTTTTCTACCGCATCCACTACATATTTAGAGTCTGAATAAATTATAACGGGGTACTTGTTCGTTTTCAGGGCTTCCAGTCCTTTAATTACCGCAAGCAGTTCCATGCGATTGTTGGTCGTAAGGCGAAATCCCTCCGCCAGCTCTTTACGTTTATCGCCAAAGAGTAAAACAGTACCATATCCTCCCCGCCCCGGGTTGCCCTGTGCTGCACCATCCGTATAAATAATAACCATATCAGGTATTTAGCTCATCAAATATATTCCTGTTCAAAGATAAGCCATGCATTACAAACAATACTTCTGCCCATGCAATTTTTGCACAAACACTGATCGCAAGGAAATGCACATCGTGTTAAAAAAAAACCACAAACACGAGAATCAGTCCTTATTCCCGCATTTGTGGTTTTTTTAGAGTATCCTTTTACAGATCCCTGGGCTAAACTATGGATTTTGTATTTTGTTGAAAATTAAAAGCTGAGCTCAACCTGAAACCGTACCCTGAATTCATCCATACCCGTAGATGTTCCCAACAGGGAATAATCATTTTGAATTTTCAGGCTATGCCCTTTGATGTATTTAGACAAGCCCAGTGTATATTCCGTTTGCTCACTTATTCCAGAGATGGTTACATCATCTGGTTGGATGGCTGTATAACGTCCCGCTACTTCCAGGTTATTACCAAACAAGTATCCTGCTTGTGCTACATAACCTGTTCCCGAATAATATTTTAAGGTCTTTCCTCCGGCCAGGTCTATGACTATTCCATCCTGGTTCTTCTTGTTGGCATATTCTCCTGCAAGAGAAAATCCCTGATACTTAAAGATTGCATCAACAAACAAAGTGGCCAGGTCAGTAGGATATAAGTCTCCGGCACTATCCCTCATAAATTTACCCTGCTGTCCGCGCTGACGGGCAGCGCCATCGAGGAAGTCGTAAGTCAGGCCAATGGCCAATTTGGGACTTTTTTCCCGGGAAAGGTCAGAACCAAAATAATCTCCTTTGCTGGTAAATTCACCCAAAGGCAAAAACTCTATGCGGGCTGTATAATCATATCCGCCCATATTATTGCTGGTGATGTTCCTGCCCTCACCCATAGAAAGGGCCAGAGCCTCTTTAACAACAAAGTTTTCACCAAATTTATGCTTATTGTGCAGCTGTATCCCGATGTCCCTATCAAGGGTGTAACGGCTGTTGACCAGACTCCGGTCTACAAACTGTAGCTTCTGGGACGAGATAACCCGTTCCCTGTTACCAGGCAGTTTAGTCTGACCCAGCCACAATTGCATATTATTATAAAATTTCCACTTGATTACGGCATCCAGTATGATCCGTGCCGTATTGCTTGTTTCGGGGATAGGACTACCGTGATCGCGGTTACTCAGACCCAGTTCAATCTTGTAGGTGAGTTTGGGCGTGTAGGCATGCCCGTCAAACTTGAAGCGTGCACGCCGTACCAGAAACTGATCTGCATACTCCTCGCTATTTAAGTCCAGCTCACCAACATAAAGCGTCTGAAAACGCGTACTAAATTTCATGGAAAAAGAAGAGTCTTTTGCATAGATGCCAATTCCTTTACCAAAGGTGTTGGCTGTGAGGTCCTGAGCTAAAAGTATTTCTGCATGTACCGTCAGAAAAACGAAAGCTATAAATAATTTTTTCATATAATTTCTAAATTTGTAGTTCACTGTAAAATTAGCCAAGTCATGAGGGGACACCAAGTTTTTAATAATTGTTTAACATTATTGTTGAATTCTTAACATTCACTTAATATCTTCCAGCCTGAAAGGCCATTAGCTTAACATCAACATCAAGTTTGCAGAGCAAAAACCAATTACTACTATAGAATAACAACCTGATTTTTTCACTTTTCTAATAAATAAATTATGGCTTGGGACATAATCGTTAATGCATTACAAATCATAGGCGCCCTGGGATTTTTTCTCTTTGGCATGAAAGTAATGAGTGAAGGGCTTCAGCATGTAGCTGGTGCTAAGCTCAGGCAAATACTCGGTGCAATGACTACAAACCGTTATACCGGAGTACTTACGGGCTTTGTCACTACCGCTATCCTGCAATCATCTTCAGCTACAACGGTGATGACCGTAAGCTTTGTTAACGCCGGACTGATCACCCTGACGGAGTCTGCCGGTGTTATGATGGGAGCTAATATCGGCACCACCATTACCGGCTGGCTTGTTTCCGTGATTGGATTTAAATTTAAAATTTCCACTATTGCCTTACCTATCATTGCCCTTGGCTTACCTATGATTTTATCGAGCCGTGAAAACATGAAAAAGTGGGGGGAGACCATTATCGGATTTGCCATTCTGTTTCTCGGCTTAGCCGCTTTAAAAGATACCGTACCTGACCTCAGGGAAAATGAACAAGTACTGGCTTTTTTACAGCAATTTGAACATCCGGGCTTTCTTACCCGTCTTCTTTTTGTTTTGGTGGGCACGCTGATTACTATTGTGATGCAGTCGAGCAGTGCGGCCATGACGCTCACAATAGCACTCACCGCCAAAGGACTACCGTTGGATATCGCTGCAGCCATGGTTTTGGGAGAAAATATAGGCACAACCATTACAGCAGAACTATCTTCATTGGTGGCCAATGTGCATGCCAAACGCTCGGCCAGAATACATTCCATATTCAACCTCATTGGCGTGACCTGGATGGTGATAATTGCACCTTTCTTTCTGGAATTGGTTACTACGGTATTTCCCCCACCAACAGAAGGGGGCGATGCAAATAAATTTGCCCTGGCCGCCTTTCATACTTCTTTTAATTTACTAAACGTTATCCTCTTGCTCGGCTTTGTAAAACAATTGGTGGCTTTTGCTACCCGAACTGTCAAATCCAAAGGGGAAGATGATGAAGAATACCGGTTGGAGTACATCAGTAAAGGGGTTTTTGCGACTGCAGAATTATCAGTAGAAGAAGCTAAAAAGGAAATCATTCAATTCGGAAAAATCACCCGGAAAATGACCCGGTTATTGGGGGATCTCTTACATGAAGAAAAAGAAAAGAAAAAAGATAAACTGCGGAAGAAAATACAAAAACTAGAGGATTTTACCGATGATATGGAAGAGCAAATCGCCAAATTCCTGGTAAAGATCTCAGAGTCGCGGTTAAGTGAGGCTACTTCAGTAGAAATACAGGGCATGCATACGATCATCAACGATCTGGAGCGTATTGCAGATATTACCCTCCGCATGTCCAATGATTCTAAAAGAATAAATGAGTCAAACCTCCAGTTTACCCCTCAGCAATTAGAAGGCCTGGACAAGATGAGGGGATTAACAGACAAGGCCATTAGTGTAATGATTGAATCTCTTTATGAGATAAAAAAGGCCAACATTGAAAAGGCTTACGAACTCGAACATGCCATCAACGCGACCTTCAAAGCATTGAAAGCAGTTCATATGGAGAGCATTGAAAATATTGAATACGATGTGCGTGCCGGAATTATTTTCCGTGATCTATATTCCGCCTACGAAAAAATAGGCGACCATATCATCAATGTTACTGATGCCCTCATTGGCCACAAGGAGGAATAGCACAAAGATTAAAATAATACCCCTTAGTCCACTCCCTTTGAAAGGATTGACTAAGGGGCACTTACTTCATCATAGTTGCCACAGGAGTATTATTTCTTTTTCTTTTTGTGCTTAAATATTTCGGCATCGAGATAAAAAATATAATCCTCTGCCACGTTTTTTATATGATCACCTACGCGTTCCAGCTTTTTAATGGTAGAATGAAGATAAAATCCCTGAATGATTAAGTTGGGATCCTTTTTTATATATTCACTGATGACTTTTGATTTTTTCTTGTTGATTTTATTGAGCGAAGAGTCCATTTTAAATAATTTCCGCAACAAACCGGTATTTTCTTCACGTGCTCCCTTTTCCATGGCAACCATCATTTCCATGGCCAGGTCGAACATCTCGTTAATTTTTATGGCCGCTAACATATCCTGATTCAGGTCTTCTTCCATTTCTGTGACATAACTGGCAATCCCTTCCGCATAGTCACCTATCCTTTCGAGGTCTGAATTTACCTTCAGCATTGAAATCAAAAAGCGTAGGTCAGTAGCCACGGGAGAGTACAACGCGATGGCATTTTCACAATACCGGTCAATAGTCAGTTCTAAAGCGTTGATTCTTTTCTCGGTGAAAATAATTTCTTCAGCCAGCTCAGTATCCGGGCCCAGCAGTGCTCGTTTTGACTTTTCCAGTTGCTGACCAACCAGATGCATCATTTCCAATACGGCTTCGTTAATTTTATCTATTTCGTTTTCAAGAACATTCATCTTTTCTCTTTTTTGTTATTTAATCATCAACCAAACCGGCCACTGATATAATTTTCAGTTTCCTGTTTCCGGGGGCTCATAAACATTTCTTTCGTATCGCCAAATTCGACGAGATCACCCATGTAAAAAAAGCCCGTTTTATCACTTACCCTGCCCGCCTGATGCATGTTGTGAGTAACAATCATGATCGTATAATCTTTCTTAAGCTCATGAATCAATTCCTCAATTTTTGCCGTGGATATAGGATCCAGTGCGGAAGCCGGCTCGTCCATCAGGATTACAGAGGGTTCTACTGCCAGCGTACGCGCAATACAAAGTCGCTGTTGCTGACCACCTGAAAGTGCCAAAGCCGATTTTTTTAAATTATCTTTCACCTCGTCCCATATTGCCGCCTGTACAAGTGCCTGTTCGGCTGCCTCATTGAGCTTTTGCTTATCTTTAACACCCTGTATTCTCAAACCATACACCACATTTTCGAAGATTGATTTGGGAAATGGGTTAGGCTTTTGAAAAACCATACCGACCTCTTTTCTCAAAAGCTCCACTTGTGTGTTTTTACTATAGATGTCCTTATCATCCAGCAATACATCACCTTCTTTCCTGAACCCTTCAATATAGTCATTCATTCTGTTAATCAGCCTTAAAAAGGTTGATTTTCCACAGCCTGAAGGGCCAATCAGGGCCGTAACCGTATTGGGTTCAATCTCCATATTAATGTTATTTAATACCTTCACCGTATCATAATATACATTAATATCTTTTGTTTTTATCTTAATATGTTTGCTCTCCAATTCCATTTTTTTACCATTTAACTTTATTCGCAGCCCTGTTTCGGAAATATACAGCGATTGCATTCATGAAAAATACGATAACCAGCAGGATGACGATGGCCGAAGCTGAATTAACAACAAAACCATGTTGTGGACGTGATACCCAATTAAAAATTTGTATAGGCAACACCGTAAACTCATCCATAGGTGAGGTGGGCACGAAAGGGACATATGCAAGCGCTCCAATGACAATCAGGGGAGCCGTTTCACCAATGGCCCGGGCCAGTGCCAGAATAACTCCCGTTAATATTCCACTGAAAGAAGCTGGCAATAATTGCAACCATATTGTTTGCCACTTTGTAGCTCCAAGTGCCAGGGAAGCTTCTTTCATGGTGTTTGGCACAGCTTTCAGTGACTCACGCGTCGAAACTATAATTATTGGGAGCACTAAAAGGGACAGTGTAAAGGATCCCGCCAATAAACTTCCCCCCATACCTAACATGCGTACAAATATTTCCAGTCCCAGGATACCATAGATTATAGAAGGTATACCTGCCAGATTGGAAATATTGATCTCCAGCAGATTGGCCCATCGGTATTTCTTACCATATTCTTCCAGCCATATTCCGGCCCCCACACCAATAGGTACGGCAAAAAGGGCAGTAAGTGCAAATATCCATAATGTGCCGGACCAGGCGGTGAGTATTCCGGCTTTTTCCGGAAGTCTGGAAGGCAGGCTGGTAATAAACTGCCAGTCTATCCGTTGCAATCCGTCCATGAGGATGTCAATGATAAAAACAGCCAGCAGTACCAGCCCAAGTACAGTAGAAAATATACCGTAATACTTAAACGCCTGATCTTTTAAACGATTTGATTGGGTCTTATTCATAACGCTGGCGGTATTTACGATTTACATAAAAACTGATGTTATTGAGTATCAGTGTAAAGACAAACAATGTAATGCCTGCAGCAAAAATAGTCCGGTATTCTAAGGAACCATGGGGTACATCACCCAAGCTCACCTGAACAATGTAGGCCGTAACCGTTTCAATGGGCACCAAAGGATTCAGGGTAAGGCGGGGTTGCTGACCGGCAGCAATGGATACGATCATTGTTTCACCTATAGCCCTTGACAAAGCCAGGATTACGGAAGACACAATACCCGAAGAGGCTGCTGGTATTAATACCTTAAAAGATGTTTGCAGCCGTGTGGATCCCATACCATAAGCCGCTTCCCTTAAAGATTTGGGCACAGCATATAATGCATCTTCACTCAGTGAAGAGATAAAAGGAATAATCATAATACCCATAACGATACCTGCTGATAACGCATTAAACCCTGACAGGCCGGGGATGAATGATTGCAGGAAGGGTGTCACTACGATAAGCGCAAAAAAACCATATACAACCGTTGGCACTGCCGCCAGTATTTCCAACAGGGGCTTTACTGTTTTTCGGAATTTTCCTGGCGCGTATTCATTGAGGTACACAGCAATGGTAAGACCCAGCGGTAAAGCAACCAGGATCGCCACAAAAGTGGTGAGCAATGTTCCGGAAAGCAGGGGCATGATCCCGAAATGTTTTTGAGCAAACAGTGGAGTCCATTGGCTATCCGTGAAAAAATCGATAATCGAGACTTCCCTGAAAAACAAAAATGATTCCGAGACAAGTACCCAGATGATACCTATAGTAGTAAAAATGGTGATGAGAGCACACAAAAATAGTATGCCCTCAATCAGCTTTTCTTTAGCTCTCATGTTATTTTATCAACCTACTGGACTGCCTGTTTCTCCTGAATAAATGTAGTAAATTTATCCCTTTGCTTCTGATATTCTTCCTGTGGAAGTGGAATGTAACCGACTTCGGCGGCCAAAGCCCCGGCATTGTCAAGATAAAAATCAATAAATGCCTTCACTTCAGGACGCGCTGCCCCGGTATTGTTCACATAAATAAACAATGGCCTCGACAAAGGAGAGTAACTGCCGTCTTTTACCGTTTCGAGTGAAGGACTAACTACTGCTTGTCCATTATCTACCGGAACAAGTCTAAGTCTATCCTTATTTTCTTCATAATATGCCAGGCCGAAGAAACCCAGGCCGAACTTATCACCGGCAATACCCTGAACAAGCACATTGTCATCTTCACTGGCGGTATAGTCTCCACGACTTTCTCCGCTTTTACCTACAATGGCTTCTGTGAAATAATCGTATGTGCCTGAAGCAATGCCCGGACCGAAAAGATGAATTTCTTCATCAGGCCAACCGTCCCTGATCTGGCTCCAGCGTAAAATATTACCCTGTGCAGCAGGCTCCCACAACTTTTTCAGTTCTTCCAGTGTAAACTGATCCACCCAGTCATTCCCCGGGTTGATTACTACGGCCAGGCCATCGTAAGCCACAGCAAGCTCCAGGTATTCGATATTATTTTCTTTACAAGCCGCTGCCTCACTTTCCTTGATCGGTCTTGAAGCATCCGAGATATCTGTTTCTCCCCGGGAGAATTTCTTAAAACCACCACCAGTGCCTGAAACACCAATGGTCACTTTTACCTTCCGTTGTACTGCTCTGAACTCTTCAGCTACAGCTTCTGTCACGGGATATACCGTGCTTGATCCATCAATGCGTATGTCACCCTCCATTGAGCCTTCATTACGATCAGTTGATGTGTTTCCTCCACAGGCAGCCATAAACAACATGGCTGTCAAAAGGAAAAAATATGTGTTAAGTTTTAGTTTCATGACGAGTTATAAAATTAAGTTCAATTTGAAGTTGCAAAGAAATCAGACTTAGCGGTGGTTTGAAATTTTTTTTGATTAAGGAATTGTTAATTTATTGTTACCCGTTTGATCTTTCACAATTGGAAAGTCAGGAAATAATATGCTATTTTTACACATAAGGCCTTTTTAAGGTATGTTAAAAAAACTGCTATTACCCCTCATTATTACTTTGCTGGCTATAGCCTTTTGGCTTTACCCGGCCATTAAGGAAATATCTGCAGGGGTTGCTGTATTATTGTTTGGCATAGTAGCCCTGGAAAATGGTTTTAAGGCCTTTACTGAGGGGCCCCTCAAACGAATACTCCACAAGTCCACCGATAGATTTTATAAGAGTTTTACGCTCGGACTGGTGTCAACGGCAATTTTGCAATCCAGCTCACTGATCTCCGTCATTACAATCTCCTTTATCGGTTCAGGCATGATCGGTATGTATCAGGGTATCGGAATTATTTTTGGAGCCAACATTGGCAGCACCACCACGGCATGGCTGGTGGCTACGCTGGGACTGAATATTAAAATATCGGCTTATGCTATGCCCATGCTGGTATTTGGTATTATCATGTTGTTTCAGAAAAATAAAAGCATCAGAGGGCTGGGCAATATCCTCGCTGGTCTGGGCTTCTTGTTTATGGGTATTCATTATATGAAAACGGGTTTCGATGCCTATAGTGAGTCCCTGGATCTTTCTTTGTGGGCTATGGAAGGAATTCCCGGAGTCCTGCTTTATACAGGCATTGGTATATTGGCCACAGTCATTCTTCAATCCAGTGGTGCTACGATGTCCATCATACTCACGGCACTGGCAGTAGGCCAAATTACTTATTTCAATGCCATTGCTCTGGCCATTGGAGCCAACGTAGGCACGACCATAACAGCGGTCATTGGTGCCATTGCCTCCAACACGGCCGGAAAGAGAATTGCAGGAGCTCACTTGATCTTTAACATCATCACAGGCCTGGTGGCCCTCCTGCTTATCAATCAGATAAAATGGGTAGTGGACTTTTCAACATCCTGGTTCAATATCCGGCCCGACAACTATACGATAAAGCTCGCTACCTTTCATACCATATTCAATGTCCTTGGCGTGGTGATCATGACCCCACTGGCCCGTAAAATGATCCTTTTTCTGGAAAAGATCATCAAAGAAAAAGAATCGGAAGTGGTTAAACCCCTGTTTCTCAATGCCAGTGCTTTGGCCTATCCTCAATCAGCACTTCAGGCTTTGATCAATGAAACGGGCCATCTGTTTGAGAAAGCCTTTGAGATTGTGGCGCATGGATTGGGAATGCACCGGGGGGAGGTATTGAGCAAAGAAAAGCTGATCAAAAGTGTCAAGGGAAAACCCTCCATTCCGCTGGTGGATATTGGGGAGTTATACAATGAAAGGATCAAAGACCTTTATGGTAAGATCATCGAATATGCTACCATCGCCCAGGCACAAAATCCCAATGAAGAACAGATAGATATGATCTATAAGATCAAAGAAGCCAACAGAAGTATCGTGGAGGTGATCAAACATGTGGAAGATTTACAGCCTAATACCAAGAAATACCTGGCCGGAGATAATAGTTATATGGCCGAGGAGTATAACAAATTCAGGTACCGGATCGCCAAACTTATACGGCAGTTTTTCAAAGCCAGGGATTTTGTGATGCCCGAAAAGGCCACCGAAGAAGAGGTGTCTGAAAAACTGCATGAGCATATCGAATATCGCATGAAAAAACTGGAAATACACCGGGCAAGGATAAAAAAATCGGATGTGCTGTTTAATGGTGTATTGGAACAGTTAATTCGAAAAAACCACATTAACAGCTCCATGGCCTCCAGCCTGATCAACGACAGTGCCCTGACAGTAACCATATCTCAAAAGCTCATCGACATCGCTGAATTACTCTATATGCAGTCTGACATGATCTTTATTACGGAAAACACAAACCATGGGGAAGTGAAGATCACGGATTAATCGTTTTTCCCTTAATCCGGATAATTACCAAACCAGCCTTACTAACGAATAAAATCCCAAAGCCAGGAACACGAAAGCTGGCACTTTTCTTACCATTGGATGCTGACCAAAACGCTCACCCACCACAGCAGATACACGGGCCACCAGCACCAGTAAGCACAATGTACCCAGTGATACACCAATGACATAGTAATGCCTATCGGTTTCTTTGGTCAATTGTACCCAGCCTTCATTGCGCAAAAAGGCCGTCACACCTATCCAAAAAGGTATGGCCAGGGGGTTTAATATACTTACGATCACACCCTTTCTGAATCCACTGTCGTTGAAACGCTGCAAGGACGCGGAAGGCCGCCTGGCCTGCCATAGCCCAAGGGTACCCAGCAGTAGCATGACCACTGCGGCCAGCAGATGAAAATTGTCAGCTATCAGGGGATTAGAAGAAATCAATGCTTCAAAACGTATGGCAATATAGGCATAGGGATACTCTACCAATGCCGCTGCTACTGCAAAACGATAGGCAGCGGCCTTTTGGCCCCTGAGCGAAAGCTCCAGTACCGACAAATTAACCACACCAGGGGGAATGCTGCCAATAAAACTGAAGAAAAAACTAAAGGCCAATATGGAGAAAACCTCAACCATGCTTTGCTTTCTCTTTATTGTATCTGCTAAGTTTTTTAATTTCCTGCAAGCCGGCCGCAAACGTCATGTGCTTTACGCCCCGTTTCCTGTTGGATCTGCTAATTTCATACATCACGCTGAAATGATGCAATAAGACCCTTTGGGCGCTAAAAAATGAAAACCCCGGCTGATAGATGTGAGCTGGTTCAGCTCCGGCTCCATTGAGCTCCATAATCATGACCTCTCCCCTTTTCAAATGTGCTATAGAGGCACAACGGAGGTCAAATCGCCCGAAATAAAAACCCGAAATTTCATGAGCAATCTCATCAAAGACGGCAGTCATCTGTTCATCAGCCAGATGGGTTCCGTCAAGAAAGGTGGTACCCAGGCAGTGATTGCCAATGGACACCAGCTCCATGGCCTGACCGGAAGAAAGAATTCTCTCCATTTCCCCGTTCATGGTTTTTTCCAATTTGTCCAACTGGAGCAGCGCCCTGTTATCATTACAAATAAGTTCACGCAAAGTAGCTTTTCCATCGCCGGTTACTGTGAGCATTTCCTTAATTACAATGCTTGAAATACGGCCCTTTTCTGCTTCCGGATAGCGATAATAAAATACCCCGGCTTCTACCGGTAAATCGACGTATTCCTGGACTAAAAAATTGGTTTTAAAAGTATTGAGATAATCATTTAACGCAGATACATCGTCTATCCTTTTCACTCCCCAGCCCCGCTCGCCAATGTCGGGCTTTGCAATAAAAGGATAGGTTATATTCGCACGTTCCAGATCATTGATAATTTCTTCTGCTGCTTTATCCGGACTAAAAAATAATGTCTTTGGTTTGGCTCGGATTTTATCCAGAATTTTGATTTTTGATTCTCCCAACATACCTCCATTCTCAATACCCGGATTGGTGCTGCTGAAAAAGAAAAAAGAACGGGCTTTTACTGCCAGCCAGATGTAATAAAAATAAGCAGGCAGGTATGTAACCCAAATAGGCCAATACTCCCAGCTTCTAAGACGTATAAAAAATTTATTTTTCAACAATTAGGCTTCTTGTTGCTTATATCTCATCGTAGACACGGCTATACCAAATGACGCAGGCAACTCCATACCCGGATTGGTTTCGGCCAATCCTATTTTAATGATGGCCATGTGGTGGACGGCATGCTCGATATTATAGGCCAGCTCACGGAAAAAGTTGGTATTAATACTAAATTCCGGATGATTTCCCATGCTATAACTCCCCTCAAGTACAAGTTGTTTGTCCTTTGGCGCCGTATCCAAAAAACGTTCTATCCCGTCTATTACACCCAGAACCATCGTGCGGTCTTCTTCAATGGCTTTGTCGTGCTTACGCTGATCATAGCACACTTTTCCCAACGGATAGCCTTGTTGCAACTCCATGTAAAACTCAAGGGTATGCCTGATATGCTGTCCGATGGTGGCATGATTTAATGATAATAAGGGCTTCGAGAAATGTTTTTGTGGAATTGCCGCTGATACACAACGCAGTTGGTCTAATATTCCTTTGCTGGCTTCGATTAAATTCATGAGTACACCTTAAAATATACAAATATACAACAATCGCAAACGAAACATTACCGCCTCAAATGGGATAGTTCGTATTAATCAGCTTTAAATTTCAATTGCTCCCGGATTAGCTCATTTTCATAACCCCGTGAAAGGAGGTACCTGATCAACTTATGCTGCCGTTCGCGGGGGTCAGTGTCGCCTAACGTTTCTCCTTTTTTCTCGATGAGGTGCTGCAAAGCAATAGTGTAGCTTTCCTCGTCAATTTCTTCCAGGCCTTTGCGAATGCAATAGTCTGTGAGCCCCAACCCTTTAAGGCCCATTTTGATCTTGTTACGTCCCCACTTTTTCATTCGGAATTTACCACCGGCATAAGCCCGGGCAAAACGCTCTTCATTTACGTAGTTTTCCTGGATCAGCTCAGAAAGGGTATTTTCCACCTCATCTGTATGTAGTCCCAGCTGATAAAGTTTATCACGAACCTGACGCTGTGTCCTTTCCTGATACGCACAATACCTGGCCGCCTTGGCCTTGGCCTCCAACAGCGACAGGTCTTTTTTTTTGGAAGTACCTGTCATAAATAATGCCTATTGTTGTTTGGTCTTGATGAATCCTTTCCTTCGCAGGATCGTCTCCATAAACTTGCGTTCATTTTCCGTGTTAAAAATCCGGAAAGGCAGGTAAATCATCTGGACTTTACTCATTATCAGCACGAAATAGTCTTTGCCTTTGTCCGCTTTCTTTACCTGATCCCATTTTACAGGCATGCCCCGCTTGGCATCCAGTTTAATCATGATTTGTTGACTGGTGATCTCATAACCCAGTTTTTCAAACAGGGCTTTGGACTGTTCCAGTTGGGTAACCCCGGCAAACTGGATAACCCAGAAAAGCAGGTAGAGTAAAAAGGCAATGCCCGTACCTATAAACCACCACATGTTGGGAAACAAAAAGTAGCCACTACAGAGTGCAGCGACAATTAAAAACACCCACCACTGTTCCTTGAGGATGTTGATCATCCCAATCTTCATATAAATCCCTGTGGGCAATTTGTATTTCTTCGTCTTGATTATCATGCTGCTACTATTACAATAAAATTTAGGGTCACAAATATCGGGTAATTATGTGGGTTGTAATAGTAAGAGTATATATTTTTCATATCACCCCCTGGGCAATCATGGCATCAGCCACTTTCACGAAGCCTGCAATATTGGCGCCAGCCTGATAGTAAAATTACTTCATGCGCTCCAGATTGTCCATCATCTGCCCCAACACCGCATAAGTGGCCTGAAAATCAGCAGGCTTTACACCGGTAAGTGTCTCCAGATATACCCTACCCGTCTTTTCAATGAGGTCGTCCTTAATCTGCCGGCCTTTATCTGTGAGCGTGATAATACGTCCCCGCCGGTCTTTGGATTGCACCTTTCGCTTGACCAACCCGTTTTTTACCATATTGTCTATAACACGCGAGATGGTGGTCTTGTCCCTGTTTACCAACCCGGCAAGTTTGCCCTGTGTGCACCCCTCTTCATAATGTAAGGCTGCCAGCAGGGTAAATTGTTCGGGTGTAACCCT
>JAOUKJ010000873.1 GCA_029882675.1 Cyclobacteriaceae bacterium | reverse complement strand
CCGCCTCCCGATAGGTGACGGGCGGAAAATGCCTTGGTCAGATGCTGAGACACATTGCTGGTAGTAATATTCAAACCATAATGTTGGCCCAGCTCATTGATCTGGTGGAGGCAATTGTCGCAAGAGGTGATCAGCTTCCGGGCACCGGTAGCTTTAATCTGTCAGCTTTCACCTTTCCATAATGGTTGCTTTTATGGAAGAAAAACAGGGCCATCTGACCTGCTATTAAATGATAAAAAGCAGGCTGGAAGATGATTTTTATGAAGATATTATAATATCTTCTTGTATCATCCTTTGGAACTGCCAAACTTCTCACCAAGGCTAATTCCAAAGTGAATCAAAAGCAGTGCCCATGGCGTACCATGAAACAAAAAGTCGAGCCAATCCATGGGCTGCATACCTTCAGCCCCACCTACTACCCATTGCAATTTACCCCAAATGTGAGGTTCAGGAAAAAATGGAGCGAGTCCCAGTGTAAGGCTCATCATGATGAGCATGGAGCGGTTTCTGATAAGCTGATTAAACATATATATTTTTAATTTTACACAAAAGTCAATAAAAAATCTGATCAATTAAGTGATTATGGTTACATAACCCATATAATCACCTGTTAATTATTGGTCTGGGTATTCGGGGAGTCATCCACGATCAATTGATTTGGCACCAACCGAACCGGACCTTGCAGCCCGGATGGACTCACAGGCCATACTGAAGCATCAAAGGCCTTATACTTAATATTTACGAAATTTATCTCATGGAAATTTTTCCAAACCAATCCCTGACGATCCATTGCAGCAATGCGGTTAGCCGAAAGGTTACTCACCTCAATACTAAGGGTATTCTCTCCAAGTTTCAACAAGTGGCCTACCTCCAGTCTGTAAGGCAAACACCAGAAGGAACCTGCTCGCTGTCCATTAATTGTTACCTGTGCACTTTCATGAAGTATGCCGGGGTCCAGTATCCACTTCCCTTCCTGTAAATCATCCAGGGTAAATACTGTTGAATACCGTGCCTTTCCTGAAAAATTATCAGCCAGAGTATCTCCGCGGCCAGTCCATAAGTTTGGTGTGACTGAATCAAATCCGGCTGGCAAAGTCGGGCCGCCGGAAATGAATTTGACTGTCCAGGGGGCATCAATTGTCAGGGTTCCTTCTGCATCGTAAGTATATTCCCAGGCAGGAAGGTTCCCTTTTTTTTCGCTAAAAGAGCGCAAAATCAATGATTCACCAGGCCTGAGTTGCAAAAAAACGGTTGTACGCCCTTCTTCATTGATTCCTAAGTCAGCCCGTCCCACTTCTCCACTAAGGGGATCCATGATTACTACTGAACGGGCAGGTGTCTCCAGTGGAATCCTGGCAGACATCATTTCTCCGCCTGGATTAAACAGAAAATAATGATGACCCTCTGCGTGGACACGTCGTATAAATCGCAATCCGAAGTCTGTAAACCTTTCTCTAGGCACTCCGGCTTTATCCATTAACTTCAAAATATCCTTTCCAATGATAAACCGTCCTTCCCCCAGTGCAAT
>JAOUKJ010000271.1 GCA_029882675.1 Cyclobacteriaceae bacterium | reverse complement strand
ATTAAATTCACTGCGCTTCGTTCCCTGGAATAAAGAAACGGAGGTTCGCGACCTGATGCAAATAGATGTTGGCCTCATGCCCCTGACGGACGATCCCTGGAGCCGGGGTAAGTGCGGCTTTAAGGCCCTGCAATATATGGCCCTGGGCATTCCCTGCCTGGCCTCTCCGGTAGGGGTAAACGAGCAGATTATCGACCATGGCGTAAATGGTTATCTCTGTGGAAATGAAAATGATTGGAAAAAACACATCGTCAGTCTGTTAAAGGATGAAAATTTGAGAAAGAGACTGGGGCAAAAAGGCCGGGAAAAAGTGATCGAAGACTACTCGGTTGACTCCAACTCTTCCAATTTCATCTCCCTTTTTGATTTATAGTATATCAACAATAACCCCGTCAGATAAACAGGCATCACTGGAAGTTTGTAGCGTGACAACGTGCCAAAATTATAAGTTGATATTCCCACTGCAAAAGCAAAAACCAAAGCAAAGGTCAGGCAAAAAATAATTTCCGGTTGAAAAAGGATTCGTGAAAATTGTTTTGATTTATACAACTGATAAACAACAAACAATGTAAGTAACAGTGTCGCGAAACTTTCCACCGCTGAAAACAACATCAACGGATTGCGCACTTCAAATAAATAGGGCCTGAACAAGGTGACATTGATGGCTGCAGGCGCCAGGCGCACCATACTCCCAAAGGTTCCGTCCAGCTCGCCTAGTTCATATCCGGATCCGATACCATCGCGCGCCCCCCAGCCATAACGAATATCATAGGCCGTGATCTTGGCCGTCATGGCCAGGTTTTCAAGGGAATATCTTTTATGTCCCTCTCCAACCTGTTGTATAGCGAAATAACCTATTGTAAGAGCTAAGGCGAGCATAGCCGGAGTAACCAACAGGCGCAAAATGAAATTTTTTATCCGATGTAAAGACCTGAAAAACAGCCACAATACGAGAGCCGGCAATAAACACAGCAGAATATATATTTTGAGTTGAAAAATAATGTAAAAAGCCCCAAGCATGATCAGCACATAAAATAAATTTTTTCGCCTTTCAATAAATAATTTCCCAAAAGCAAATACAGCCCAACCCAGCATGGCCAGTGTCACAGTGTCTTTGAAAATACCGGATCCCCAGAAAAAAACCGATGGCACAAAGAGTATTGCCAAAGCCAAATGTTTATGCATGGCCGGATATAACCTGTAAAATGTCTGATACATCGCCCAGGCCCCGGCAAAACTCAACAGTGCAAACAGCGAGGCCGTGCCGGAATAAGTAGCATATGTAAACAGGTCAAAGATAGCTGCTATTTTAATGAGGAAATAACCTGCCGGGTCGCGGTAATACCAGATTTTGGACGAATACTCGTAAACTTCAAAATCATATCCTCCCTGGGCCATTAACATTTTCAGGCCTTTTAGGGGCTCTGTCACCAGCGCCTCCCAAACATGCACGCTCCCATGGGTGTGATAGCCAAACGTATCCCCTCCCCCATAATAAAACTGATATACAAATCCCACAGCCAAAGCCCCGAAGATCTTCACCAGCAACCCGGGCATAAAATACTTCCGGGTATCCTCATTGGTGACCATGGGGCGTACAAACCAGGCCAGGAAGAGCACCAGCATGATGACAAAGGGGGTAACGAAGAGGTCTTTAATACCCATTTATTCTAAATTCTAAATTCAATCCCGTTGTCTATGGCCCAAAACTCTTTTACCTCGATCAGTTGCTCACCCAGCCAAATTCGGAAGGAAATTCTGCTCTGATAAGCGTCCTTTCAGAAACACTGATCGGGGTTTACAACATTTATGTGCTTTTCAAAACAACACAAAAATAATCCCAATCTGTTCAATACCATAATTTTTGAGTGTTTTGTTGAGCCGGGGTACAATGACCGGTTTGGTGTTGTTGGTAATGAATACCTCCCGCACCTGCGCAGAAACGGGTGGAGGGAGGAGTGCAGGGTGGTTGTTTTAAAAACAAAACGCTATTAACTCTTGCTTCCTGCATCTTGGCTCATGCCTCTTATTTATTGGCTCTTATTTCTTATTTTTCACTCTTTTTCCCTACCTTTGCGCTCCCATTTAAACAAATGTGGCCCGATGATATAGACACCGGGAGTTATTATTAAACAAAAATTGCTGTCCGATGGCCCTGAGGCAGCATGTAACCAGGGCTTTTAAAAATGAGTACAGAAGAACAAAAGGCCCCAGCGGCCGAAGAAAAAGCGGAAGATGTGAAAGAACAGACATCTGAAACCCCCACTGAACAGCCAGAAGCAGAAGCAGCACCGGTTGCCACCACTGAAGTCGCCAGCGAGGCACCTGTGAAGGAAGAAACTCCTGAAACGGAAGAAAAGCAGCCTGCCGTTGAAGAAGCTCCTAAAGCTGAAAAGCCTTCAAAACCTGAAAAAGCAGTTGTCCCTTCGGAAGAAGTATTCGACTGGGAAGCTTTTGAAACCAAAGGTTTTGGCGAAGGATACACCCGTGCACAGCTTGCTGAGATGGAAAAGGTCTATGAAGAAACCCTCACCACCATTGAAGAAAAGCAGGTCGTGACAGGTAAAATTGTGGGCATTACCGATCGTGAAGTAATCCTGAACATCGGCTTTAAATCAGATGGTATTGTTTCCACCACTGAATTTAAAGACATTCCGAATCTGAAAGTAGGTGATGATGTAGAGGTTTACATTGAAGAGCAGGAAGACATCAACGGTCAGTTGATCCTGTCACGTCGTAAGGCCAAGATCGTCAATGCCTGGGAGAATATCAAAAACGCACATGAAGACGATACTGTGATCGAAGGGTTTATCAAGCGTCGTACTAAAGGTGGTCTTATTGTAGACATCTTTGGCGTAGAAGCCTTCCTGCCCGGATCGCAAATTGATGTGAAGCCCATCAGAGACTTTGACGTCTTTGTAGGCAAGACCATGGAAGTGAAAGTAGTGAAGATCAACTACTCCAACGACAACGTGGTTGTTTCGCACAAAGTACTGATCGAGAAAGACCTCGAGCAGCAAAAAGCTGAGATACTCAACAACCTTGAAAAAGGACAAGTACTCGAAGGCACGATCAAAAACATGACCAACTTTGGTGTGTTTATCGACCTGGGAGGTGTGGACGGACTGTTGCACATCACTGATATCTCATGGGGTCGCATCAACCACCCTGAAGAAGTACTTAACCTGGACGAAACCGTCAAAGTGGTTGTTCTTGACTTCGATGAAGACAAGAAACGTATTTCTCTGGGCATGAAGCAGCTCACCGAGCACCCCTGGGACAAACTGCCTACTGATCTCGATGTAGGATCTAAAGTAAAAGGAAAGATCGTGAATGTAGCCGATTACGGCGCCTTCCTCGAGCTCCACGCTGGTGTTGAAGGACTTATTCACGTATCTGAAATGTCGTGGTCACAGCACCTGAGAAACCCACAGGACTTCATCAACATAGGCGATGAACTGGAGGCTGTTGTCCTCACCCTCGACCGGGATGAGCGCAAAATGTCACTGGGTATAAAGCAACTGACAGAAGATCCCTGGACAAAACAGGATGTTCTGACCAAATATGCTATTGGTACACACCACAAAGGTATTGTGCGTAACCTCACTAACTTCGGCTTGTTTATCGAACTGGAGGAGGGTATTGATGGCCTTGTACACGTATCTGACCTTTCCTGGACCCGAAAGATCAAGCATCCTTCTGAATTTGTGAAAGTAAGTGAAGAACTTGAGGTCGTTGTACTTGAATTGGATGTTGAAAACAGAAGACTGGCACTGAGCCATAAGCACCTCGAAGAAAATCCTTGGGATACATTCGAGACAGTATTTGAGCCCGGTTCAGTACATAAGTGTACCATCATCAACAAAAATGATAAGGGCGCTATGCTTGAACTCCCTTATGGTATCGAAGGTTTCTGCTCATCACGTAATTTGGTGAAGGAAGACGGTTCCAAAGCAGAAGCGGGAGAATCGCTCGAATTCAAAGTACTTGAATTCATGAAAGAAGACAAAAGGATTGTCCTTTCTCACAAAGCGGTTTATTCTAAAGAAGAAATTCCCAGCAAAAAGAAGAAGAAACCTGCCAAGGGTACTACCATCCAGAAAATCAATGCTGATACTGAAAAGGACACCCTTGGTGATCTTGAAGCACTGAGTTCGCTTAAGGAAAAAATGACTACCCCAACCAAAGCAAAGCCTGCAAAAAAGGAAGAAGCAAAGGTTGAAGAAGTCGTTGAAGCAAAGGAAGAAGTTGTGGAAACACCTGAAGTGAAAGCGGAAGAGGCAGCGCCTGTAGCAGAAGTTGCTGATGAAAAGACTGAAGCAGTGACTGATGAAACACCCGCTGCCGAGGAAACTACAGACGGCGGTGAAGAAGAAGAAACAAAGTAAGTAATTACTTTTTCTTTTAATAATTTTTAAAACCCTTTGGGCACCCCCCAAAGGGTTTTTTTATTTTTAAAAATACGCTATTACAGAAAATCGCAATAGATTTACGATATTGAAACCGGATTTAAACAGACTGTCAAATGCATTTATTCAATACTTCCGAAGGCGTTATTCTGAGCGTCAATAATAAATTTTACTCCATCGCCGACTCCTGGGATACACTGGCCAGGAAGGAAAATCTATCTGACTATCTGATGGAAGCGAGCCAAAAAGCACCAGTAAGAGCATCTTTGCCCGAAAACATGATTGCGCCCATTGAAAGTCAGGAAATATGGGCGGCTGGTGTTACCTACTACAGAAGCCGTACGGCGCGCATGGAGGAATCAAAGGTAAGTGGCGGGGCCACCTTTTACGACAAAGTGTATGATGCTGACCGGCCTGAGCTTTTCTATAAAGGAAGTAAAAGGAATTGCTCTCCACACAACGGGCTTGTGAATATTCGCCGGGACTCTACCTGGAGTGTACCGGAACCGGAACTGACATTGTTCATCAGTCCCGGTGGCAAAATTCAGGGATATACAATTGGCAACGATATGAGTGCCCGGGATATTGAAGGCGAAAATCCCCTTTACCTTCCTCAGGCTAAGCTATATGCCCGGTCTGTGTCATTGGGGCCTTCGATTTGGATTACAGATAAGCCCATCCCCTCAGCTACGGGGATTACCATGCGTATCTTCAGGGACAAAAAAGAAGTTTTTCATGGGAAATCCGGTGTGGCCGAAATAAAAAGGCGCTTTGAGGACCTGATAAAATATCTCTTTGAAGAATATGACTTCCCCGAAGGTGTTTTTCTCCTTACCGGCACTGGCGTGGTTCCCCCGGATGAATTCACTTTACAACCCGATGATGTGGTGAATATAGAAATAGACGGGATTGGAAAACTGGTCAATACAGTAAGCTATAAATAGATTTTTAGATATGAGACAATAGATATGAGATTTTAGAAAGAAAATGGGCAAAAATACGGTAAGCTATGATTTTCAGTTACTCCTGCGCGCTCATCATCACAATAGGCATTACATTGAGATAATGGTATCGCCTTCAAAGCGGATGTTGAGCATTCGTAAAATGATATAACCAATAACAAAATGAAAAAGACAAACCCATTAGTTGTACTTACTGCGATAGCTTTTGCTCTCTTAATCTCGTGCAACGGTGATAAAAAAAAGGAAGAAGCAAAAGAGGCCCCACTGCCCAATATCGTACTCATCCTGGCTGATGACCTGGGTTATGGCGACATCAGCTTTTTAAACAGCGATTCAAAAATCAACACACCCAATATTGATCGCATTGGCAAAGAGGGTATTTTTTTCGCTGATGCGCATAGTCCTTCGGCTGTATGTACACCCACTCGTTATGGCCTGCTCACCGGGCAGTATGCTTTTCGTACGCACCTGAAATCAGGTGTATTGTGGGGTTACTCCGACCCATTAATCGAAAAAGGACAAACTACCCTTGCTGGCCTTTTAAAACAGAAGGGATACCAAACAGGTGTTGTAGGCAAGTGGCACCTTGGTCTGCAATGGTCAAAAAAAACAGACTCCCTTGACCTTTATGAAGGCACGCCTTCCAATATCACCAATGCCGATAATGTTGATTATCAAGCGGGTATTAGCGAAGGCCCCAACGATCGCGGTTTT
>JAOUKJ010000270.1 GCA_029882675.1 Cyclobacteriaceae bacterium | reverse complement strand
TATGAACTCCAACCTATTACGTCTATTCACCTTTACTCAAAGATACAGGATGAAGTAGAAACAGGAGGAAATATCAATACAATCTATGCATTTTCGGTTATTGCTGTTCTTATGCTGATAATTGCCTGCATCAATTATATGAACCTTGCTACAGCCAGGTATTCAAAGAGGGCGCGTGAAGTTGGAATCAGAAAGGTTGCAGGCTCATCAAAGATACAACTCGTTTTGCAATTCTTGTCAGAATCACTCTTGTTTACCTTTCTGGCAACTGTTTTGAGTGTGTTACTCATTTATTTATTTCTCCCTCAATTTAATGAAATTGCCAATAAACAAATTCCCTTTTCTACACTTTTTAAAACGAATTTAGTCTTTTTGCTGCCAAGTGTAGTCCTTATTACAGGAATTTTGGGTGGGAGTTATCCTGCGTTTTATTTATCATCCTTTAAACCCGTAAATGTCTTAAAGGGGAAAATGACATCAAAAGGTGGTGTACCGGGACTTCGTAAAATATTGGTAATTTTCCAGTTTTTCATTTCTGTAGGGATGTTGACTTCTACTCTCCTTGTTTACAGGCAATTGGAATTCCTATCCAATAAGGATCTTGGGTTCGTTAAGGAACAGGTTGTTTTAATTGAAATGCCCGATTCCGAGATTAGAAAAAAATTTCAGCCATTAAAGGATGAATTACTCTCAATACCCGAAGTCCGGTTCGTTTCAACAGCTTCAAGCGCTCCCAGCGAAAAAATGCTAAAGATGGAGCTTGGCGTAGAAACAAATATTGGGACAATTGAGGAAATAGGTGTTGATTTTTATTTTATTGGTTTTGATTTCATCGAAACACTGGGATTGGAAATAATAGAAGGTAGGAATCTTGATGCCCAATTTCCAAGCGATACGCTTTATTCAGTCCTTGTAACTGAAGCGATGGTATCGCGGATGAATTGGGATGAACCATTGGGTAAGAAATTTAGGATACCCGTATTCGGTCAGGATACTACAGTGATGAAGGAGGTGGTTGGGGTAATAAAAAATTATCATCAAAATTCATTGTACGACCAAATTGTGCCTCTTACGTTAGTGTACAGGAAATCGAATGATCGCCTTTGTGTGAAAATCGATGGAAATGATATTAGTAACACTATACAAAAAATAGAAATCAGGTGGAAAAGTATACATCCAGACAAGCCATTTACCTTTAACTTTCTTGACGAAAGTCTTGAGGCCCAATATGACCAGGATGAAAGGCGTGGAAAGCTGTTTACTGTATTTTCAGCATTGGCCATCTTTATTGCTTGCCTGGGACTGCTTGGCTTAACGGCCTTCACAACCGAACAACGAACCAAGGAGATAAGCATACGAAAAGTCAATGGTGCCAGTAATCGGGATCTGGTCATTTTGGTAGCCAAAGACTTTCTCAAGCTTGTCTTCATTGGCACGGCCCTGGCTCTTCCGGCAGCATGGTATTTTATGGACAACTGGCTGGAGAATTTCGCCTACAAAATAGTTTTATGGCATGAGTCGGGAATAGCTTTACAGGCAACTTTTTTGATCATAATAGCAACACTGCTTACGGTCGGTTATCATACCATCAGGGCGGCCAATGAAAACCCGGCCAGGGCTCTTGGGTCGGATTAGGTTTGGTCGTATATTTCCCTTTCAGGATAAGGCAAATAAGAATATATAAATTCAAATCTCCCGTTCCAAACTATATTTGAGTTAACACCTAAAATCCGCAAGCGTATTTTAGGCATTAAAGAAAAAGGCGTTTTCCCGCCCTCCGGGCGGGAAAACATTTAAAATATACTATTTTTGGTGCACTTGAATAAGTGAGTGGTCTTTAGATTAAAAACGTAGAATTCTGTTATATTTCGAACATTATTAAATGTTCCTTAAAGCCGTCTGCGGATTTAAGGTATCATAATATTATGCTGTTACTTCTTATTCCGAAAAGCATGGATGAGCGGTAACAGCACATTGATGAATTATTCAGACTAATCAAAAAAATTCCTGATATTTGCTCACCGTGAAAAAGCCTGGCATTACTCTTTCAACAAAATTACTACCGACATGAAAATCACCTTTAAGGGAAAACTCTGGAAAATCACACTGGCTTTTTTAATTGGTTTTGCCGTACTTTTTATTTTCCGTTTTATCTATGGCTACACGAGTGCCTTTAAAATACGGGACAACAGCTATATCGAAGAATTCTTCGAGGAAGGGATGACCAAACGCAACTATGCCAGCTCGAGTTACTCCATGAAGAAAGAGAGAGGAAAACCCGGACCCTCTGCGCCGCGCTATGACAATGACCAGGGAACTGCGGTAAAGGAAATAGACATTGACCAGAAATATGAAAAGACAGCGACCGTAAAGTCAAAGTCGGAAAACTTCGAGTCCGACAAAACGAAACTTGAAAAGACCATAGAAGAATTCAACGCCATTATCCAGTACGAACAGGTGTCAGGCAATAAAGGCAACCGGTCCTGGCATCTCTCCATAGGTGTGCAACCTGACAAATTTGACACCCTGTATGCAACGATCAGGCACATCGGGATGCTCAGTTCATCTGAAGTAACCAAAGTGGATAAAACCAACGAGTTTAAAAACCTCAATGCCCGGAAGCTCTCCCTGGAAAAAATCCGGAAGTCACTCCTGGAACTAAAGGAACAACAGGGAAAAATAGACGAATTCATCAGCCTGCAAAACCGAATTCTCGAAATAGAATCGGAACTGCAAGACCTGGGTGTCATGTTGGGCGACTTTGACGAGGAAAATGAGTTTTGTACCGTAAAATATTCCCTCATTGAAGGGAGAAAACCGGTACCCGTCAGCTTTTTGCACAGGATCAAGGTGGCGTTCGAGTGGACTGTACAGTATTACCTGATGTTCCTTTTGGTTGTCACGTTCGCTACCTTCTCTGCTTTTTTCATTTTGCTGATTGTCGATAAACTGAAAGTGCTCTCGGGGATATTGAAGAAGCTGAATGAGAAGTAGTCCATCGCTAATCTATTGACAAAGACAAGCATAAACCATGAAAAAAGTATATTACCTGGCCACTTGCGACACCAATAAGCGTATACTCAAAGAACTTAATATTGGCAATGACTTCATAAAAAGGGAGATCAAGTCTTCACCCATCACCCCGGCCGAACTGGATGAAATGAAAAAATTTTCCGGCTCATACGTGGCCCTGTTCAGCAAGCGGTCAAGGAAATACAAGGAGTTGGCACTGAAGGACAAGATCCTTTCAGAACAAGATACCAGGGAACTTATTTTAAAGGAATACACCTTTCTGAAACGCCCGGTTTTTATAATTGATCAGGCCATTTTTATCGGCAACGAGAAAAAGACAATAGAGGCGATCAGGGATGTTTTGTCTGAATAATGCCCCTACTGTTTCAATGCTGCTTTGGTAAATATATACTCAGGAATGTCCTGATTAAATTTTATACTATTGATCTCAATAACAGTACCGTCACCCTGTTTCAACATATCTTTATATTTCATTTTCATCGGAAACCAGCGCCCATCAATATTTTGAATATCACTCAGTGTGGTTCTTTTTAACAACTGTCCACTTTTTGCAAACAACTCTTCTTTTACAGGCACATCGTGTTCTTTTTCGATCCACACTTTACGTGTATGATAGGCGGCATCTTCTACTTTTGCCGTCAGCTCCAATACATAAACCGGCAAGCCCTCAATGACTTCTTCTCCAATCAAAACAGCAGCGTATATTTCCTTGAGCTTGCGGTCGTCCATCATATCTTCATAGGAAAAATCAGAGCCCATGACCGACTGCCTGAGCATATGCCCTGAAATCTGAATGATGCGGTCGGTGGAAGGAGAATAGATCCACAATTTGTCCTCCAGCTTCAGCATCTTGGTGCCTTGTTCCCTTGCGGGGGACAAATATTCAGTAAAGGATTGCTTTTCACCGATGGTATAGGATATGGAAGTCATTGTACGATTGTTTCGCCGGCCATAAATAGTCATGGAAGATTCTACAATTCGATTTTCGGCCGACATATTTTTATCCACGCGATCCATAATTTCATCGGCTGTTTGCGCATTAGCCCCTGCCACCAGGCAAGAGATGAAGAGTATTGCTATAATTTTCATTTGTGATAATTTTTCTTGATATAAGTGATTCAGCATTTCAGGAAACCCACTTTTAAACGAACCATCGGATCAATAGATTTACACCTTCAGTTTTTAAAGTCAATTTCCCTGTTCAACATTTATCCTGTTTGCTTTTCCGTTTATTTTCTATACTTCCAGCTCTTTAAAAAGTCGGGCTGTTTTACGTTTGTAAATGGCATAACCCGCTAAAGCATTGCCCAGGGTCATAGCCAGCAATCCCGGGAAGAAGCCTATATAAAACAGCTCCGGTGTTAAGGCTGCCCGGTATACCTGTGGTAGCATCATGGAGATGTTATTGGTGAAAGCACTGATATCCAGGCCTACTTCATGTAAATAAAGTACCGCTCCCAATCCCAATGCTGTACCCACTATTGATCCCATTATTCCAATAAGGATAGCCTCATATATAATCGTTTTGTAGATATGCCCCTTTTCTTCTCCCAGCGCCAGGCGTACACCATACTCACTGTACCTGCGCAGGCCCCCGAGAAGTCCCGTGTTCCACAATACGATAGACATGGCAAAAACAAATATAGTCACCATGACACCACTCATACTTTCAGCCATTGTGAGGTATTCATCCAATCCGTTTTGGTCGCGTAGCTTGAACATTTGAGGAGAAAACTCATCATCTATGGAACTATATTTTGTGTTGAATGTAGCCCGTACGGAATCGGCTTTAATATCGTTATATCCGCTTTCTTTGAAATAGCCCAGTACTTCACTTGCTGCATCAGACATATCAAGGGCCAGCTGGGCATCTGTGATATCAATAATGATGGCCCCCCGGTCAAGGATGGCCTGCCCAAAGCGGATGGTACCGCTCACCGAAAAAGTTTTAAACATCATACTGCCATTCATGGTTGAACCAAAAACAGTAATCTGTTGCCCAATATCCACTCCAAATTTTTTGGCGAAATCATCGCTTATGAGTGCTTCTCCCTGTTTCATGGGCAAGGCTCCTTTCACAATAGCATTGGCAATATTCATCCTTTGGACTTCATTTGTGCCGGGCGATAACAGGTCTATGGCCCTGCCTGCTGCCGGGCCCTGAGCCCTGGTTTCCCCGTTTTCATCGGGCACATCCAGTAATCCTCCAAAATGTATACGCTTTACCCATTCCACCTCCGGGTAATCAGATTCAAGGTGGTTTATCAACTTTTCCACATCCATCAAGGCCAGGTCGTTGGGGATTTGCTGTTGATTTTCCGCATATATCCGTGTCATGATTTTCACATGTCCGGTACTGAAATTGGCACTCATGGCAACGATATCTGTAAAAATACCCGTGATCCACCCACTCATTACGACCGTAAGAAATACCCCTATGGAGACAACAATGGCGGGCAACAGACTCCGGCTTTTATCCCTTAAAATTCCTTTAATAATAAACCTTATCATAATTCATGTTTTTAGGCGCTCAGTTATTAAAAAGTATCTACCTGCGTTTTATATTCTGGTTCGGCAGGCCTGTCATTGTAGTTTCCCCTTTATGGCATCGGTTGGATTCATCTTCGAAATTTTTCGGGCTGGCATGTAACTCACCAATGTTGCCGATATAACCACAAGTACCAATGTAGTGGTAATGAGTCCAACACTATAATACGGGTAGATCGTTTCAGCGATGGTTATACCCATATCATTCGTGCCAAAGGAAATCCCAATCGTATCGAGGTACAGAAAAAAGGGTATTCCATAGGCCGCACCCAACAGGGCGGCAAGGATGCTGTGGGCTCCTCCTTCCACGGTAAATATTCCGACTACCTGCGAACGTGTCAGGCCCAGGGCGATGTAGGTGCCAATCTCCTTTTGTCTTCTGAATATAGAGAGCACCTGGGTGTCAAAGATGGCCAGTAGTGCTATAATGAGCAGTAAGCCTTCCATAATAACACCACCCCCTTTTTTAGATTTTATTAATTTATCAAAATCGGCCAGCAGAAAGTCCAT
>JAOUKJ010000872.1 GCA_029882675.1 Cyclobacteriaceae bacterium | reverse complement strand
ATATGATGCGGTAAAGTATAAGAAACTGGGAATAAATGAATCGGTGTCCTTTTCAAGAGACACCCATTGAGAGAAAGGGGATTAATCCTTCGCACATACCTGTAATGCAGGGGCGAAAGATTTTTCGCCTTGAAACAGGGATGAGCGAAACCCCGTAGGTGTGAAATATTTATAGCCAGGAAGCAAGGAGAGTCAAACCCCGTAGGGGTGATACATTCGTAACAGGAAGTCTGGTCCGTGACCTCAGTGCCGTCCCCCCAACGAATCGGGCCGTTCTCTGTGTTAAAAAAACCCCTGACTCCTTCACCCGCAACAGCTGTCTGATGGCCACCACAAATAATACGAAAGAAGAAATCAAGACCATTAAAGTAAGGATAAAATGATTGTCAACACCGGTTATACTAACAGGCTTATACTCGAAAGTACCGGCAACGTCCGACCACCAATAGGAGAAATTGATGACATCAAAAGAGGCATGGGCAATAATCCCCGGAAGGAGCGAATTGGTAGAATATGCCAGATACCCGATGATAAAAGAGATGAGAAATATCCCCAACAAAATACCACTCGCCCAGACCTGATGCAGATGAACAACAACAAACACCAGTGAGGTAATGGAAATACCTACTACAGGGCCGTATTTTTGCTCCAGCGGCTTTTGCATATAACCCCGGAAACCCACTTCCTCACAAACACCGGCCACCAGCGAGGCCATCACAATCATTGACCACGCCTCCCATACCGGGTAATCATTTAAAAATCCGGCTGTCTTAAATATTTCAGGCTGAAATTCATCAATGCGAAATTTTAATACAAAACCCCAATGGAGCAACAATATGATGGAAAAGGCTGCCATCACCCCCCAGATCCATACATATCTTTTCAGGCTGGTTTGCCGCGTACAAAAACGCCGGAACTCCTTCGTGCCGGAAGGAGCCCCCTTACCCCTGAAATATAACCAGTAAATAATAAGGACGGCACCCATGGCCACCACTGACCAGGGAACAGGAACGTTGTTTGCCAGGATAACCCATATGCCCACGCCCAAAGTATTTACGGCAAAACCTATGAGTATGGAGCGAACCACCAGGGGCACCTTCATCCAAAACCAGGCTAAAGTAGTGGAGGGTGAATTTAAATTTTTAAGCTGTTCCATTTTTAAAAGTTTTTAATTACACAGCAAGTATCTCCACTATTTTGATCAATATCGACCGATGTCAGGAAGTCGAACTAAATAGTGTCTGTTCATAATGTCCGCTGTCTTCGTTACGCTTGTCAAAAAAATACTCATTTACTCCAGTAAACTCCGCTTTTTTTGACTGCACAAGCCTTGACAGCGAACATTCTGAATCAGACACTGACTTTATAGAAAAACACTAAATAGTGTTCGTTCCCGCCCCGATCGATCAAGGATTTTATTGGGGTAGTTTATTTTAGTTATGTCCGTATTATGAATAGTAAGTTGGCTTAAATTAGAGACAACCCTTCAGCCTACCGGCAGCTTCCCTTGAAAGGGAAGCAAGTTACCCCTG
>JAOUKJ010000269.1 GCA_029882675.1 Cyclobacteriaceae bacterium | reverse complement strand
CGATCACTTACATCCCTTAATGGACGATGTCAAAGGGTTTCTCGATGAAAAAGTAAACGAGTACAATGTTCCCGGGTTTATAGCGCACGACCCGGTATCAGTGCCTCATGCGTTTACCAAGCTACAAGACATAGAGATTGCCGGTTTTTTTGCCGCCACCCTGGCCTGGGGGCGCCGAAAAACCATCATTGACAAAAGCCGGGAATTGATGGCCCTGATGGGTAATGATCCCCATGCCTTTGTGCTCCACCATACCGAAAACGATTTGAAGGGATTGCAGCATTTTAAACACCGTACCTTTCAGCCGGATGATGTGCTCTATTTTATTTCCTTTCTCAGCGACCATTACGCTCGTCATAACTCATTGGAAGAGGCTTTTTTACGGGGTCAGGGTTTTGATATGACGGATCGGTTGTCTGCTTTTAATGATTATTTTTTTAGTCTTGATTACGCCCCGCAGCGTACCCGAAAGCATGTACCCCACCCACAGAAAAAATCCACTTGTAAACGACTGAATATGTTTTTACGCTGGATGGTGCGGCAGGATAGCTGTGGTGTGGACTTTGGCTTGTGGAAAAGAATAAGCCCCGGTGAATTGGTATGTCCGCTCGATGTTCATGTGGATCGGGTGGCCCGCAGACTGGGGCTGCTCAACCGCAAGCAAACAGACTGGAAGGCGGCCCTGGAGCTGACGGAGACACTCCGTTTATTTGATCCTGAAGATCCCGTGAAATATGATTTTGCCTTGTTTGGGATGGGGGTGGAGGCCAGTAAACAGTAAACAGTAAACAGTTGGCAGTAAACAGTAATCAGTAAACAGTTGACAGTAATCAGTAAACAGTTGGCAGTAAACAGTTGGCAATTGGCAGTTAGCATCGTTGTGGGTAGCGGCGACGGGTTGTGATGGAGCCAGTCATCCTTGCCGAAACAACCATGTAAGCAGGGATTACAGCCCCCCTATTACAGGACTTACTACGAATAAGACACACTTCAGTGCCATATACCATCAATTGACTACAATACCTTTATTTCAGCTATTCATGATTAGTAATTTTACCGTTAGAGAAAGTAACAGGTATTTATTAAAAGTAAAACAAATGAAATATACAGGTCAAAAACTCATAATGCTGGCAGGACTGTTTGTGCTGGTATCAGGTATAAGCAGCTATGCCCAGCATGCGTCCCATACTGTGATAAAAGGGGGCAGTCAGGTGATCATCAGCAAGTCGGCCAACAACAATTTTCGTGTGGAATATGACGGGGATATTGAGGTGACTGTGGATGATAAGGACATCAGGAGCATCTCAGACAACGGGTACATCGAGATATCCAAAACGGTATTTGGCAACAACCTGTATATTCTCATTGAAGAACAGGGGGGCGGGTTGTACCGGGAATATCGCGATGGTCGTGTGAAGATGGACTGGGAGCCAAAAGGACGTGAGTGGCTGGCCGAAATATTACCCGACATCGTAAGAAGCACAACCATTGCGGCCCAAAGTCGTGTTGATCGCTACTTCCGTCAGGGGGGGACTGAATCAATTCTCGGGGAGATCAGGCGGCTTGAGGGTGATTATGTAAGGGCCCATTATTTTGATTTGTTATTGAAAAAGAGCGGGCTTACAGGCAATGACCTCGCCCGTATTGCAGAAGCAGCAGGTAATGAGGTGGATTCGGATTATTACCTCTCCAAAATACTCAAGGACAACCGGGGATTATTCTTCCGGTACCCTTTGTCCAAAACAGCATACCTTCGGGCGGCTGCAAATATCGATTCTGACCACTATGCTTCGGAAATATTTATCCATGCACTTAAAAACAAGGACCTGAATGGAGAAGATGTGGAAGCAATATTGGAGGCCGCGCAGGAGATAAACTCAGACCATTATCTGTCCAATATTCTCAAAGCAACCCTGGTGCAGGATAACCTTACAGACCAAATGATCAATGCCATTATCCACACATCGGAGGAGATTAATTCCGATCATTACCAAAGCGAACTTTACAAGGAACTATTACAACACAAACCGTTGAGTCAGGCAGCCTATCGGGCTATTTTAGATGCCGTGGGTGATATATCATCAGATCATTATCTTACAGAAATCTTAACATTGTTATTGGATGAAAATGAAATGACCGATGCACTGGTTGATGAAATTGCGAATTTGGTGGAGGATGAAGTCAGTTCTGACCATTATGCAGCGACTATTCTTACTGAAATGCTTGAGAGAGACTTGTCCGATGCCGCGTTTCAATCGATTATGGGAAGTTTGGGTGAGATTTCTTCAGATCATTATACCAGTGAAATTTTAAAGAAGGTGTCAAAAAGACAACTCAGTAAAGGCGAATTATTAAGCTACCTGCAAGCTGTTCGGGAAATCTCTTCCGACCATTATGCCAGTGAGGTTCTGGTGGCCATCGCCGGACAGGTGAAAGGCGCTGATGCAGAGGTGAGGGATGCATACGATGAGGCTGCAGAAGGAATAAGTTCTGATACTTACCTGGGAAGGGTAATGCGGGCCGTCAGGGATTGAATTTCAAATCCTCAAGTTATTTCACTTTCGGTGTAAATTGACTAATTTGAAATACATATGGCATTACGTGTTTTAAAACCCGCTAAATTTAGTGATCTCAACATGAAACACCTGAGAAGTCTCCTGGCTGTCATGACGGGTATTTCCTGTTTCATATTTCTATACTATAGCGAAACAGGACAGTTGGCAGGTGCCGATCAAAGCTTTTTTTATGTGTTTTCCGGTTTTTTGGGTTGGCTTGTCGGGGTTTCCATTCATACCTATGACAAACAAATGGATCGCAAATTGCCTTTGATCCTCCGGCCGGGCCTGCGCATAGGTTTAGGATTTACAGGCTCTCTTTTTATTGCTTTACTTTTATCTTTTGGCGGTATTTACAGTATGATGGGGTTGTATTTTGGTTTCGGAGATTTGATTGCGAAGATTAACCGGAGCTATACTGATGAAGCGGTAAAACTGATCATTCTGGAAGTTTTTATATTTATGATTTATAATGTGGTTTATTTCACCTATGCTTCGATTTATCAGTACAATAAAGGAAAAATAGAGCGTATTGCTGCTGAACGAAAACAGTTAAAGTTACAGTTGTATGTGTTGAAAAACCAGTTGAGTCCTCATTTCCTTTTCAATTCACTCAATACCATTTCGGCCCTTCTGTATAAGGATATTAAGTTATCAGAGGAGTTTATTCGACGTCTGGTACAGACCTACCAGTTTATTCTGAACTCCTACGAGAAAGAGGTAGTTACATTGGCTGAGGAGCTGGAATTTGTAAAATCATACAACTACCTGTTGAAAGTGCGTTTTGAGAACAACCTGGATTTAAGCATAAATATTGAAGAGGAGTTGCTCCAATGCGTTCTTCCACCCCTGACGGTGCAAATGCTTGTGGAAAATGCCGTAAAGCACAATGTGATTAGTGATGACATGCCGTTGTCAGTATTAATCAATTCAAACGGCCCTCATGAAATAAAAGTGGAAAATACACGAACTATGCCAAAGGGAGATATTGCTTCCTTTAAAGTAGGGCTGGTAAATATTCGTAAACGGTACCACTACCTGACCTCACGCAATATTAAGATTTTGGATGAAGATAATTTCGCAGTGATATTACCCATCCTTAACCGGGTTGAAAAAGTCGTATAATTTTAAATGAATCCGTATATGCAGCATAATACTTTTTTCAGGTTATTGTGGCCGCTGATCCACGGGGTACTTATATACATTCTTCTGCTGCTTATCAATAACGACCTTTCGGCGTTTAGCTCTATCTTTCAGGGGGAAGAAGTGTATTTTCTCATGTTTCTCAGCTTTTTATTATTTGAAACTTGTCGCTTGTTGATCGTGACACTAGACCGCTATGTCCCTACCCAAACCTCAACAAGTCGCAGGCTTTTTTTACAGTTTACGGGTAACTTGCTGGTATCCGTATTCGTGGTAACGAGTGTATTGTCTGCTTATTTTCAACTTTTTCTGGGCTTTGGTGTTGATACATCCCAGGTCATTATTTTCAATGTAATTTTCGGTTTGTCTACTTCCCTCTATCATCTCTTTTTTCTTGGGCAATATTTTTTACACAGGGAAAATTCAGCCCGTATGGCGGAGGAGGTAAGCCTGAGAAATAGCATAAAAGGACAAATGGCCCGGTTCAAAAATGAAATGAATCCGGGCTTGCTCTATGAAAGTCTGGAGACGTTGATTGCGCTAATGCATAAAGATGTAGAGGAGTCTGATGAGCATATCGCCAGACTGAGCGCTGTTTACAGGTATATTCTCAGTCACCGGCAGTCGGAATTTGTGGAATTGAAGGAGGAACTTGCTGCGATTGAAGATTTTAGGGCGCTGGTCAATTACAGGTATCAGGGCAACGTGTTTTTTGCCAGCTATGTGCCGAAAGAAGGTGCGCAAAGTATGCTCATCCCGGGGGCATTACTCAAAATTTTTGAATACATTGTGGAGACAACGATTATTTCGAATACTGAACCGCTGGAGGTAGAGCTGAATATGGAAGGAGGATATCTGGTCATGCAGAGCAGGATGAATGACCGGCTGAAGCAAAAGCACACGGAGATATTTGATGATATCCAGGCGGCCTATAATATCTACACTGAAAAACCGGTGATAAAAGTAAAGGCCTGGGATATTAATTATATTAAAGTGCCCATACTGGAAGAAAGGAAGGAGATGGTGATCCTTTGAAAATATACAGTAATGATAAAACCGATAAAATGAAGGTGCTGATTATTGAAGACGAAAAGCCGGCCGCTGAGAAACTCATGCGACTACTTGAAAAATATGATCAGGGCATAGAAATACTGGCGATGCTGGGGTCTGTAGAATCTTCTGTCGGGTGGCTAAAGACAAATCAGGAAAATGCTGACCTGGTTTTTATGGATGTTCAGCTTACGGATGGCCTTGCGTTTCATATTTTTGACCGGGTAAAGGTTGTCCTTCCGGTAATATTCATTACGGCCTTTGATGAGTATGCGCTCGATGCCTTCAGGGCCAACGGTATCGATTATTTATTAAAGCCTATTACCTTTTCCACGTTGTCAGCCAGTCTTCAAAAAATGGAGTTGTTAAAGCGTCAGCTACAGCCTGTGGTTGTTGATGACCTTCACCGGCGACTGGGGGGACTGGGAAGCAAAAGATATAAGCAGCGGTTTATGGTTAAGTTTGGCGACCATATACGCTCCGTACCCACAGAAAACGTCAGTTACTTTTATGCGGAAGGCCGGGATGTTTACCTTTATACTGCGGGAAATAGTAAGTTTATTATTGACTTCAGGCTGGAAGACCTGGAACCAATTTTGGATCCGGTACATTTTTTCAGGCCTAACAGGTCTTTTGTCCTGAATATTGAACATATCAGCGATGTGCTGGTTTATTCCAATAGTCGGTTGAGGGTAATAACGCAACCTGAACCTGCAAAAGAGATCATTGTTTCGCGTGATCGGGTGAGTGACTTTAAAGAGTGGTTTGATGGGATTTCCAGAATGGAATAATGAAGTGATTTGTAATGTATAAGCTGAGATGTGTGGGATATTCCCCTCGTCCAGGGCTTGAAACAATATCCAATATTGAACAACCAACGCCCAATGTCCAGGTAATGGCCTCGTTGAATATTGGGCGTTCAGGGTTGGATGTTGGATATTCCGGCCAAATCAGGGCCCGCTTCATCCCCCTTTGCCCTCTGACCTCTGACTTACAGCTTCGGGCTACAATACTGCCGACTGCCTGGTTAGTACAAAGTAGTAAGTAGCAAGTAGCAAGACTTTACACCGTAAAAAACCAGAAGTATTCTCTCCAATTTCACGTCATTACTACGTACTACCTACCACTTACAGCATCTAACTGTCTCTCATCTTATATCTAAAATCTCCCTACCCTATCTCCGTTTTCTCTATTCAATAACCTACCTTTGCACACTTTTTATTTAAAATTTAAGTTGTGAACGAAAGAGAAAAATGGCTACCCTGGGTATTGCTCATCATCTTGTCATTAATATGGGGGACATCTTTTATCCTGATGAAGCGGGGTTTGGAGGTGTTTTCAGCGGG
>JAOUKJ010000871.1 GCA_029882675.1 Cyclobacteriaceae bacterium | reverse complement strand
CCCACGATTGGTTTTGTTTTAAGAAAAAAGGGTGAAATATGGGGTGCAGACGATGATACGGACATTGAATACATGTATCAGCACCTGCTTTATACCCATCAGACCAGTATGCTCACTGGGCAACAAATCGCTGAGGGCTGGTTGAAGCACATCATGAAAGAAGAAGAAAATTTCCTTTGGGTGTCCAACCAGCGTGCTTTTGATTTGATGAGGCAGGGCGTCGTACCACCCGAAACCAGTCACCCGGACAGGAATCCTGACTTTGATATGATTGACGCTCAGTTGACCACTGAAATATTCGGATTGTTTGCCCCCGGAAGGCCGGACATTGCCCTGAAAATGGCACACCTGCCCATACGCACAACTGCCCGTGAAAATGCCGCCTGGATATCGGAGTTTTATGTGATCATGCATGCCCTGGCACCTGCCGCTGATCCTGCGCTTGCTATGGAAGAGCAAGTAAACCGGCTGGCTTCAGAAGCACGCAAACGGTTGCCGGAAAATTCCTATTCGGCCAAAATGTATGATTTTGTGAAAGCCAAATACGAATCCGGTATTCCCTGGGAACAGGCCCGTGATTCAATATATGTCAGGTACCAGGTAGAACAAAAAGACGGTTATGACATCACCTCCAGAAATATCAATTGCAACGGCTGTTTTGCTGCCGGGATCAACTTTGCCTCCAGCCTGGTGAGTCTTTTTTATGGTCAGGGCGATATCAAAGAGACCATTAAAATCGGGGTGCTGGCCGGATGGGATTCCGATAATCCCACCGCTACCTGGGCCGGGTTGTTGGGTTTTATGATCGGGAAGGAAGGGGTGGAAAAGGCCTTTGGTAATGACCTTTCCAACCGGTTTAATATCCACCGGACGCGTCAGCATTTCCCCAACGATGGGCTGGATACTTTTGAGCAAATGGCTGCCCGTGGCCTGGAGATCATTGACCGTGCGGTAAAAGAAGAGATGGGAGGCCGTGTAGACAAAAACGGCAACACCTGGATAGTGCCTGATGTAGGGAGAGAAGTGGTGGTGGCTGAGGGATATTGAGAGTTGGTAGAATAACATGAGTTTTTTGATGAGCCCTTAATAGTCCGAGGGGCTCGAAAATTCTAATCCCGCAATTGCGGGATTAGAAGCCGGAATTTAAAATTTAGATTCTATTTAGGGCACAATATACGCATCATTGGGTATGCGGGGAAGGAAGTATCCATTAATGCAATTGGGATTGCGCACACAGATTTGAATATGGTTTTTCTCCCGAAAACCGGCGTTGGGGTACAGTTCTTTTCCTTCCATAAATAACCTGCGTACGGAATCATATTTCCTGATATTGCTCTTTTCTTTAGTTTGTGTATCGCATACCTTTTTATGGCATCAAGTAGTTCGTTTTTTTCTGATTCACTCATTTTTGTCGCAGTTTCGATATCGCTCTTAATTAGAGTAGGGTAGAAGAAAAATTCTCACCTTCCATTTATCGCATAAAATTAAATAAATTAATATATAAATAAAAATAATTATAAAATTAAATTATACAA
>JAOUKJ010000268.1 GCA_029882675.1 Cyclobacteriaceae bacterium | reverse complement strand
TGACCAGCCTCATCCACGGTAAGGCCTTTTTCCCTGGCGATCAGGCTGGTCAGGTCAAAGGGAAAACCATAGGTATCATACAATTCAAAGGCCACTTTGCCATCAATATGTCTTTTCCCGCTTGTTTGGAGTTCCTGATCTATCACCTCCATCTTTTTCAGGCCATTTTCCAGGGTATGCAAAAAAGAATTTTCTTCTTCTTCTATAACCTTCGAAACCATTTCCTGCTGTGCTTTCAACTCATCAAATACGCCCTCAAATTGATGAACCAGAACATCTACAAGCTGAAATAAAGTAGGTTTAGAGAAATTCAGAAAAGTAAACCCATAGCGTACCGCCCTGCGCAATATTCGTCGTATGACGTAGCCTGCGCCGGTATTTGAAGGCAGTTGCCCATCGGCTATGGCAAAACTAACGGCCCTGATGTGGTCTGAAATCACACGAAATGCGATGTCCTTTTTTTCGTCTTCTCCATATTTCAACCCTGAAAGGTTTGCAATGGCTTCAATTAATGGCGTAAAAACGTCTGTATCATAGTTGGATGTTTTGCCCTGTACGGCCATGCATAGTCTTTCGAATCCCATTCCGGTATCTATATGTGTTTCAGGCAGATTGACCAGCGAACCGTCTTCTTTCCTGTTATACTCCATAAATACCAGATTCCAGATCTCAACGACCAACGGATGATCCTGGTTGACAAGTTCTTTACCATCCAGTTTTTTTCGATCTGCTTCCGGACGAAGATCGATATGAATTTCAGAACAGGGCCCACACGGGCCTGTATCTCCCATTTCCCAAAAATTATCCTTTTTTGAACCATGTAGTATCCGGTCTTCAGGAATTATTTCCGACCAATAACCAAAGGCTTCTTCGTCTACAGCAAGCTGATCTCCTTTATCTCCTCCAAATACAGAAGCATACAGCCTGTCTTTCGGCAGTTGATAAACCTCCGTAAGTAATTCCCACGCCCATGCAATGGCCTCTTTTTTAAAATAATCACCAAACGACCAGTTTCCAAGCATTTCAAACATGGTATGGTGGTAGGTGTCATGGCCAACCTCTTCCAGGTCGTTGTGCTTTCCCGAGACCCGCAGGCATTTCTGTGTGTCAGCCACCCGTTTCGATTCGGCCGCACGGTTTCCCAGGAAATAATCCTTAAACTGGTTCATTCCGGCATTTGTAAACATTAGGGTCGGATCATTTTTCACCACGATCGGAGCAGAGGGGACAATTGCGTGTTTTTTATCTTTAAAAAAATTAAAAAACTTTTCTCGTATTATTTTTGAATCCATTTGAACTTGCTAAACTTAATAATTTGACTGAAAATATTGCCTTTTACCGAAATTTATTATATTGCGATCAGTTACGGCTTGCATAGATGGTTATTTATGCAGATTTTTACCGAAATTTTAAATCAAGCACAAAATTAGAAGTTTAGCTTAGTTTTTTTTAATGGCCCGCTTAAATTTTTTTTATAATACTGATACCTGTCAGTATGAACCTATTAAAGTCAAAAAGAAAGAAGTGATTTTGAATTCACTTGGTCTTTTAAGTGTATCACTCATTCTAGCCCTCATTATCACGGTTATTTTCAACACTTATTTTGATACACCTACAGAAGCACTTTTAAAGAAAGAAAATAAAACGCTGAGTTTTCACCTGGCCAGCCTGGCTGAAACATACGATGACGCAGCAACAATGATGAAAGTACTGAAGCAACGCGACACACAACTCTACACTGAAATATATGATGTAGAACCAAACGCAAACTCACTGGTTCCGGAAAGTCCCTTAGCGTATTTAAAGGAGGATATCCTGCAACCACATGCTTATAAAAAGGAAGTCATCGGTAATTTTGGTCATGAAGTCGAAAATATCCTACTTCAAACAGAAAAAAGTAATAGCAAATTAAAAGAAATTTTTGATATTGCGAACAAAAAAATAGGCGATTTGGAATTCATACCTACCATTCAACCTGTCTCCAATCCTGACCAGTCAGCATTGGTCTCTGGCTTTGGTATGCGAATAAACCCTTTCCATCACGGGAATATTATGCATGAGGGTATTGATTTTTCAGCTCCCAGGGGCACACCCGTTTATGCCACAGCCACAGGCACTGTGAACTTCATCAAAAAGAGTGAAGCCAACACCGGCTTTGGAAACCAGGTGAAAATCGAGCACGGAAATGGTTTTGAAACGAAATATACCCATTTACAAGAGATCATAATAAAAGAAGGACAGGAAGTGAAAAAAGGAGAAATTATAGGACATGTTGGAAGTACCGGCGGGATCATCGCACCCGCAGTGCACTATGAACTGATACAAAATGGAAAAAAAATAGACCCGGTAAACTATATGATTGAAGGGCTGGTAGAGGCAGAATATGTTAAATTGTTAGAGTTGGCTTTACAAAAAAATCAATCATTAGATTAGTGTTATTTTATGGCTAAAATAAAGTTTACCTATAATACAGAGACCTGCAGGTATGAACCTGTTATCTTAAAACCAAAGCATGTGATGTCTAATATCGCTGGCTTTTTGGGCGTATCACTTATGATAGCTCTGGGGATAACTTATGCCTATCATTCCTATTTCACCCCCGTAAAGGAGACTCGACTACTTGTAGAAAACCACGATATAAAGGCTCAATGGGATTTACTAGATCATAACATCACTTCGCTTACTGATGAAATAAAGCAACTAGAGATTCGGGATGACAATATCTACCGAACGATCCTTGATGTTGAACCTATTGCCAGCACAGTACGTCAGGCCGGTGTGGGTGGTAGTGATCCTTTTCAAGACATCAATACTTCGGATACACGTGAATCTGAAATGGTATTAAATACATACAAGGTGCTGGACAAGCTCAAGAAGCAAATGTATATCCAAACCCGTTCTTATGACGACCTTGAAAAAATTCTGGATGAAAAACAACGGATGTGGAATTCAAAGCCTGCAATATATCCGCTTAATTACAAAGACATCAGACGAACCGGAAGTGGTTTTGGCTGGCGTTCACACCCCATCTTTAAAAGGTTAAAATTTCATTCGGGGCTTGACATCAGTGCGGCCCATGGTAAACCAATATACGCTACAGGTGATGGCATAATAACCACAACCCGGTATTCAAAATCGTATGGCAATGTGGTGTATATCGACCATGACTTTGGCTACGAGACACGTTATGCCCACATGTCTGCTTTTACTGTGAAAGAAGGCCAGACGGTGAAACGCGGTGATGTGATTGGATATATAGGGAGTACCGGATGGTCTACATCACCACACGTGCATTATGAATTAGTGCATAATGGCAAACACATTGATCCCGTACCCTACCTCAACAAAAACCTTAGCGAAGAGGAACTTGAGAAAATCATCGAGGCATCAAATGAACATGACCTCGTAATGGATTACTAATTTTATGCGAGTAGCTTTTTTATCCCTCTTTTTATTATTTTCCCTCCAGGCCTTTTGCCAGCAAGAAATAATATCAGTTATTGGTGTTGGCGATATTATGATGGGAACAAATTTCCCAAACAACGCATACCTTCCGCCGGCAGGTGGGAAAAACCTCCTGGCCGGAGTAAACGATATACTCAAGGATGCAAATTTAACTTTTGGTAATCTGGAGGGTGTGATCCTCGATGAAGGAGGAACCGCCAAAAATTGTAACGACCCAAAAACATGTTTTGTTTTTCGCTCTCCCGAATCCTACCTGCAACATTTACTTACAGCCGGTTTCGACGTAGTAAGCACGGCAAACAACCATGTTAGTGACTTCGGTGCCACCGGAAGAATAAATACAGCCAAAGCACTTGAAAAGGCAAACCTGGAATATGCCGGATTTGAAGATAAGCCATCGGTCATTTTCGAAAAAGAAGGCATCAAATACGGCATGGCTGCCTTTGCCCCTAACAAAGGCACAGCCAGCATGTATAAAATAGAGGAAGCAAAAGCCATTGTTAAAGCGCTTAAGGCCGAATGTGATATCGTGATTGTCTCTTTTCATGGAGGCGCCGAGGGCAAGTCTCACCAACATGTCACAAAAAAAACCGAATATTTTTATGGCCACAACAGGGGGAATGTTTATGACTTTGCCCATCAGATGGTAGATGCCGGAGCCGATATTATTTTCGGCCATGGCCCGCATGTAACACGGGCTGTTGAACATTACAAAGACCGCTTTATTGCCTATAGCCTGGGTAACTTTTGTACCTACCGGCGGTTTAACCTACAGGGGGCTAACGGTTATGCCCCTATTATCAAAGTCTTTACTGATAAAACGGGGCGTTTCATCAAAGCCAGTGTATTCTCGGTCAGGCAAATTGCTCCGGGTGGACCACAAATCGATGATAATCAAACAGCCTTTCAATACTTAAAAGACCTGACAACGACTGATTTTCCGGATTCTTCGTTACAATTTATCAATGGGGAGATCATTCCCAAAGAAAAAGAAGAAGAAGGAACTTACTGAATTTTCCAGCGATGAAAAAGATAAATATTATCTTTCTGGCTACACTTCCTTTTCTGTTTTCACTGTGTAAAACAGCACAACCCTTAACCGCAGATCATTCCAAGACCTCAGATACGATGACTGTTGTTATCGATAGCATCGTTATTCCACCACCACCTGACACCGTAGAGATTGCCGCACACCCCCTACCTGATTCCATTAAGTACGTTATTCGCACGGGCACATTTTTAGGTTCCGAAAAAAGAAATTATTACGGCAACAAAGCACCAGCCAACCTTGATGTGGTCTGGAAATTATATCTCGGGGAAGGCCAGACCAGGGTGGGGAAAACAATCAAAGACTGGGCCGGTGCCGGTTGGACAGGCCAACCTTTATTAGTCGAAGAAAATGGACAAAAATACCTCATTCAGGGAGCCTACGATCATAAACTAAAAAAAATAGCCGTTGACAGCCCGAAAATCGTGTGGGAATATGCCTTCGATGATGTAATCAAAGGAACGGGTACCATTTGGGAAAACAAAAATGCACGTTTTTTTAAGGACCGGCTCCTTATTTTGCAAGGATCAAGGCATGGGTTTAATAATGACTTCTACATTGACGTGATTCCCTCCTACCGCGCAATATCCTATTTTACCGGTAAAGAACTCTGGCGACTCAACAGCCGCCTCACTAAAAGCTATAGCCGCGATGTGGATGCCTCTGCACTAATTATTAAAGATACGGCATATATCGGGCTGGAAAATGGCGTTTTTACTAAATTTAATCCCTCTCCTTCCCGTGCCGATACCGTGGATGGTATTTTTCAGCCTGAAATACTAAGTGAACATATGCTATACGAAAGTAAAGATGTAGTCAACCACAAAAGAAATGTTGTTACAGAAGCTTCGCCCTCACGCATCGGGAAAAAGCTTTATCTCGCCTCCGGTTCAGGTCATGTCTATGGCTACGACATGGAACGAGACACCCTCATTTGGGATTTTTTTATCGGATCGGACATTGACGGCTCAGCAATTGTGACAGAAGACAGTTGTTTACTGATTTCTGTTGAAAAACAATATATCCAGGGAAAAGGAGGCATTTACAAACTCGATCCCGCTAAACCGCCAGCTAACGCAGTGGTTTGGTATAAACCGGTAGAAGACAAAGAAACAGCCGGGTGGGAAGGTGGTGTGATTGGATCTGTCGGAATTAATGACGCCACAAGGCCTGAAGGTTTTTCAAAACTGGCTGCCTTTGCTGCCATCGATGGATACCTTTATGTCGTAAAATATAATTCCTTCTCCCGTAATCTAAAAGGAGATATCATAAAAAGCAAAGGACCTGATGGCCAGACCTTCCACCCTGAACCCGAAGAAGTATTTAAGGTTAGAATAGGCACATCCATCTCCACGCCTATATTTGTAGGCAATAAGCTCATCGTGGCGGGTTATGGCGGATTGTTTTTGTTTGAATATGATGCCCGAAACAATTTCAAACAACTAGACAAACTCAATACCTATTTTGAGTCCACACCAATCGCTGTTGACGGAAAAATTTATATTGCTTCAAGAGACGGGTATTTATATTGCCTGGGGAGTCCGTAGGCAGTAGGCAGTAGGCAGTAGGCAGTAGGCAGTAGGCAGTAGG
>JAOUKJ010000870.1 GCA_029882675.1 Cyclobacteriaceae bacterium | reverse complement strand
AAGGATTGCAGTAAAACAAACATGATATAGGTAGAAAACATGGCCTTTTCACCCTGACTGAAATTAGGTATTTCCGATGCTTTATATATGATGCTCATGGATAACGCCAATAAGGCGTATATACTCCCCGCGACAATTGAATTGATTAAAAGTTGTCCTATCATTTTAAATTTTTAAAAGGGCCATAACCTCCAATATCTCTTAATACGCAGCCATACTCCATTGAGGCCACGGGGTTCAAAAATGATTACCAATACCAGTACCAGGCCCGTGAGGACCCACTTTATATTGGCTATCCCGGAAGGGTTCATCAAAGTATCTGAAAACCATACAATGAGAGTTCCCACGAGGGGTACGTCTACTATCTTATCCAGTTGCAAGCTGAGAAAAGTCATCACCACGGCACCCAGAATAGATCCTGTTACACTCCCCAGTCCTCCCAGAACTACCGTGGCAAGAAAGATTACCGACATCATAAAGTTGAAAGTTCCCGGTGTAACAAACTGAAGGTAGAGAGCCCAAAGGCACCCTGCCGTCCCGGCAAAAAAAGCGCTGATAGCGAAGCAAAGGGTTTTATAAAGCGCCAGGTTAACGCCAATCACGGAGGCGGCGATATCGCTGTCCCGAATGGCCCTGAATGCCCTTCCTATCCTGCTCTTTAAAATACTGTGAGCGATAAAAGACATTAATATCGTGGTTCCCAGGAATACATAATAAAGAGCTTCGTCATACTTAAGCCCAGTCCAGTCAAGGTTTAATTTTGGAACGGTGATGCCCATCCTACCACCAAAAATATCTATTCTTCCAATAATCACCATGATAGCCAGTCCGAAGCCAAGCGTCACGATGGCGAGGTATGGTCCTTCGAGCCTCAGGGAAGGCAGCCCCAGGAACGCTCCAATGAGGGCCGCTACTGTCCCGGCGAGTACCAGGGTAAGAATAAAAGGTACTCCTGATTGCAAAAGGAAGGCTGTCGTGTAGGCCCCAATCGCCACAAAACCCGCGTGGCCAAGAGAAATCTGTCCGGTATTGCCTACCAACATGTTAAGTCCCAGCGCCACGATAATATTGAGCGCCATCAAATTAAGGACTGACAAATAGTAGACCTTCAGAAACATGGGAATAGCAAACAGCAAAGTTAATAGCACTAGTGTCCATAACAGACTTGCCGTTGTTCGAAATAACCTCACGTCCTCAAAATAATGTTTTTTGAGCTTCATATGATTTTATACATAAAGACCCATTAAAGTACACGACAAGCTGTTTGCCTATCTGAAGACATTTTGGGTCAAACTAAAATACTTATGAATTTTCAACGTCAGGTAGCAGGTCGTGAAACTAATTATTACTTTTTTAAAATACAAATTTGTTAGATGCTTCAATTCGGGTAACATGATTTTAATGAGACATCATTTGGTGAGATTTTATAAGAATTGCCCTTAAGACATTTTATTGTATCAGGTTTATTGTTAATTTGCCAACTTAGCCAACAAAACCAACCATTTCGTGCAGACTGAAACGATCAAACCCGAACGACTT
>JAOUKJ010000869.1 GCA_029882675.1 Cyclobacteriaceae bacterium | reverse complement strand
ATTTTACCTGGAACAATCGGAAAATAGCGGCACTTCCGGCAATGCTGCCAAGAATAATATTATGGTGGTTCTGGCCAAAAGTGAGATGAAGATTTCCACCGATTCAATCATCGGGATATTTGAACAGGACGATGCCGTTTTTCATGCCAATAGCCTGGCTTTTAAAAATTCCAGACACAGCCTGAGTACGCAAAAGTTGGCCATCGAAGACTCTTTACTCAACCGTTTTACCCACGCTTACATTTACAATTACCTGATCAATCAGCTCTGGTCAGGAGACACAACTTCTTTTCCCCTGATAAAAAAACTGGGCAGCACCAGCGATAACTACTTCTTTACCCGCCGTATAACCCTGGGATTGGCCCTTAACTATTATTATAAGGGTAATGTAGGAAAAGCGCTTAGCCTGATTAAATCCGTCACTTCAGGAGAGCCTGTCTGGGCTGGAAAAATAAACCACCTCATCGGTCTATGGTATATGCAGCTTGGAGAGTTTAAGCTGGCGGTAAATTACCTGGCCAAGGCAGAGGAAAACTGGCACGCAGAAGCCCCCCTCCATCATGCCATTGCACTGGCTAAGTTAGGTGAACGCGACAAAAGCATTGAAAAATGGGATTCCCTGGCACATAAAACCACCCGGGGAGGTTGGAATAAAATGGCTACCCAGGTACTGGAAGTCCTGCATGTTGAAAAAATAGAAGAAGCCATGGCCCTGGATGATGCCCGTAAGTATCAGTGGTTCGGATTTAATAAAAACGGCGCCAACGAAGCTATACTAGAGACTTTTAACAGTGATGACTATAAAGCAAGGGCATGGATGGACCTGGCTCAGGAAGAGCTATGGAAAGACCATCCCGACCTGGCCAAATCATATTTCCAAAAAACCGAACAGTTGAAGATCAATCAGCCCGACCTGCTTGATGAAATGAGAAAATTTAAAATCAGGTTGTACGCTTTGAACAAAGACATTACCGCCTTGGAAAAGGAACTGAATAAAGGGGAATTGGTTTTCACAGCGCGGGACGTGCTTACTGAAAAATATTATCAGGCCATGATTTATATGGCCAACGGTGATAGCCTGGCTGCAAGGCCATTATTTGACACCTATGCTCATCTTGACCCCTTCAACGAGGACTTCATTATTGCAGCTTCTGCATTTTATGATCTCCACCACGAAAACGACTATGCATATAATATGCTACAGCAGGCCCTGGATCAAAATCCCAACTCCATCCGATTGCAAAAAGCCTATATTTTACTTTGCGGAACCCAGGGGCATTTTAACTTTGGATTCTTTGCCCTTGAAAAATTGCTCAATGAAATACCGGATACGGAATTCACCCCGCTCATTCAGGAATTTGACCGAAGAATTGAAGCCTGGAGAAACGCTTATTGACAGAAATCGTTCCATACGAAATAATTTAAGGTAGTCTGATCTGGTTTTTTTACATTTGTCCCGGATAAGCCTATTAAAAATTATGGAACCAAAAAACATTATACTCCACACTGAACATCTAAAACGGGGTGCCCGGATGGTCCCTTTTG
>JAOUKJ010000267.1 GCA_029882675.1 Cyclobacteriaceae bacterium | reverse complement strand
ATGGGAAAATATCACCTACCTTACTGAAGCGGATGATGCGCCGGGAGGGGTGGGAGAAAATATACCCTGGGTGGAAACAGCGGCCGATTTTCAGTATGCACTCGAGCATCTGAGTGAAAAACCACGTAAAAACCAGGAAGGCCGGGTGACCAAATATGCTGCTGCAGGAATGCTGGCCCGGGTGAAACTTTATCAGGGTGACTATGCCGGAGCCCTGCCTTTGCTCAACCTGATTATTGAAAGCGGAGCGTACTCCCTGGCAGAAAATTATACAGACAATTTTGGTGCAGGTGCAGGCTTTGCTCAAGAGTCGGTCTTTCAGGTATTGCGCCAGGATACGGGCAACTCGTCTGAAGGGTACCAGAATAGCTTTGATGAGCTGGCTGGCGCTGATGCCAATACTGCCCCTGACGGATGTTGTGGCTTGTATCGCCCATCACAAAATCTCGTGAATACTTTTAAGACAAAAGATGGATTACCGTATTTGGCAATATTTGGCATGGAGCAAAATGCTGCGGGCGATGACCTGAAAAGTGACGAAGGTCTGGCCTCCACCGCATCGTTTGCCCCCGATAGCCGGGAGCTTGATCCCCGCCTGGATTGGACCGTAGGCCGCCGGGGCATACCCTACTACGATTGGGGTACGCATCCTGGCACTGATTGGGTGAAGCCCACTGATTTTGGGAGCCCTTTCAGTACGAAGAAAAACGTGACACCCCGCGAGATGGTTCATGAAAATACCAGTGCATCGGGGTGGGGTGGAGCTGTTACCATGAGCAATTACAGTCTGCTACGCTATGCCGATGTGCTGCTGATGGCTGCTGAATGTGAAGTGGAGGCCGGTAATTTGGACAGGGCCAGGGAATGGGTGAATATAGTGAGGACAAGGGCCTCCAATAAAGAATATTGGGTGAAAGATGAACAAGGTCACCCCGCAGCCAATTATGCGATACGGATATATAAAAAGGGGAGTGATGCCGATCCTTTTGGAACAAAGGATGGGGCCAGGGAAGCTGTGCGTGTGGAGAGACGCCTCGAACTTGGCCTGGAAGGCCTCCGTTTCTGGGACCTGAAGCGCTGGGGAGTAGCAGGCGAGACAATCGATAAATACCTGCGCATTGAAAAACGACCCCATCTAAAAAATATTGTTTTTAACGCTGATAAACTGAAACACCCGGTACCGGTGACAGTTGGAGGGGAGTAAGTTTTAAATTGGTCAGTTCAACTTCCCACAGTGACCTTCTGGTTTTAGTTACTTCTAATTCTATCACCGGTTATTTGATGGATATGTGCATTGAATATGTATTTACGGCTATTCGTTTTAACCTGTTGACCTTCGAATTTATGTGCTTGATAAAGGGGTTATTTGACATTGGTATTTCATCTTAATCCTTTCAATTTAAATGTTTCAAAAAACATATAATATGTAGCTAAAACATATTAATATATACATTATATATAGTATAAAAAAATAAACAATAATAAATAAATAATCATATAGTTAAAATATACTATACATAGATGGTGATGATGTGTATGATCTGTTATTTATTTTACATGAAACGTAAGGGTAAGTGATTTTTATCACATACTATCATGATGCTTATCAAGGTATTTATAGATATTCCTAACTATGTTTATAGGTGAAAAAGATATCTGCTAAACGTAAATATGAAGTAATTTATTTTCAAGAAACTATGTTATATAGGATAATTAAAAATATAAATATATAGTTATGGAAAAAATAGATAGAATTAAAATTTATGTAATTGGCATTTTAGCTTTGGTGGTTATTATGTCTTTTGTAGTATCTCCCGACCAGGAAAAATCAAAGCCCTGGGACATTCCCGGTGATTATGATTCCATGCAAAATCCTTATGCGGATGAGAAGGAAGATTTGATGGATGTTGGGAAATCACTTTATTCGAAGCATTGTAAATCATGTCATGGAACCGATGGAATTGGTGATGGGCCGAAAGCCGACCAACTGGAAACATATCCGGGAGATTTCACATCCGATGAATTTAGAGACCAGAAAGACGGCCATAAGTATTATAAGTCATTTATCGGTCGGGATGAGATGCCCAATTATGAGAAGAAGATACCATCCGAGGAAGACCGTTGGGCAGTAATAATCTACATTAATACACTATACAATTAATTTTCCAAGTAATTAGTGTTTAATCATATCTATTAATGTCTGAGGTTATGAAAAGCCACAAGCGGAGGAATTTTTTAAAAACTGGTGCGGGACTGGCAATAGGACTTGGAGCAATTTCGATAAATGGGCTTGGAACAGAGCCGCCAATTAAAGATGCCGGGAAAAAAATAAAGGTGTTAATGCCGGACGGTAGTCTGGCTGAAGTGGATGAAAAAAGCCTAAGTACCCGTACCGGTTCAATGCAACCTGCTAAAGGGCCAAAAGCAAAAGAGGGCATTCCGGGAAGAAAATTCGTGATGGTGATTGATCTGGGGAAATGCAACAATGCCAGAAAGTGTATAGAAGGCTGTCAGAAGGGACACAACCTTGATACTTCTCAAGAGTGGATGACCGTTCACCTGAGAAAGGATAATCATCAAAGTGAACCCTATTGGTTCCCAAAACCTTGCTATCATTGTGATAATCCTCCTTGTGTAAAAGTATGCCCCGTAGGAGCGACTTATAAGCGGAGTGATGGGTGTGTCCTCGTTGATGTTAACCGCTGTATCGGCTGTAAATTTTGCATGTCGGCTTGTCCTTATTCAGCAAGAGTATTTAACTGGGAGCCCCCGCCAAAAAGCAGTGAGGCGAATCAGGACTATTCACCTGAAACAAGCGTGCCAGGTCAGGTAGGAACAGTAGGCAAGTGTGATTTTTGCCCTGATCGGAGTAGGCAGGGTAAATTGCCTTACTGCGTCAACAGTTGTCCGATGGGGGCCATTTACTTCGGTGATATGAATGAAGATGCTATTTCAAATGGCACCGAGACCGTTAGTTTCAAAGAGTTGATAAATAATAGAGCAGGACATCGTATACTGGAAGAATTAGGGACCTATCCTTCTGTGTATTATTTGCCACCTGTTGATAAAGCATTCTCATACGAAAGAGGTTTAAAAAACCTCAGTGAAGAGCAGAAGAAAAAAGCACTAGAGAACCTTTCAAAATACTAAGTCGTGAAAAGACAATCAATCGATGGTTCAATTTTTAAGGAGTTTAATTATTGCACGACCCCTCCTTCTACCAGGTGGCTTATTATTGTCATTGTTTTAATGGTAATCATTGGTGTGGGATTATATACCTTTATTTTACAGGGAGTAAAAGGCCACGTGATAACGGGTATGCGGGATTATGTAGTCTGGGGGGTTTATATTACCAATTTTATATATTTCCTTGGAATAAGTTATGCCTGTGCAATGATATCTTGCTTTTTCCACCTTACACGTATTCAATGGGGAAAGTCGTTAATGAGAATTTTGGAATTAATCGCTTTTATTACAATCATCATCGCCCCTGTTTACATATTACTGTGTATAGGCAGAATTGACAGGTTACATTTTCTGGCATTTCACGGTAGGATCCAATCTCCGATTATTTGGGACGTCATTGCGATCGTTACTGATATTATTTTTTGTATGGTCTATTTGTTTCTTTCCTACGTCAAAGATTTTGCCCGGTTAAGAGATTACACTGCTAAATTGGACATCGCAGACTGGAAAAAGAAATTGTATAGAAAACTTGCTTTAGGGTACGCATTTGAACATGAACAGGAAAAAAGACTAAGCTCTGCTATGGACATTATGGCTGCCATTATTATCCCTACCTCCATTGTTGCCTATTCTCTTTTGGCCTGGCTTTTCGGTATGAACTTAAGACCAGGCTGGCATAGTAGTATTTTCGGGCCTCAATTTATTTTGAATGCAGTTTATTCAGGAGTAGCTATCATCATCATCATCATGTGGTTTTATAGAAGAATACTTAAACTCGAAAAATATATTACCGATAATCACTTCTATTTCCTAGGGTATGGTTTGTTGATCCTAACACTCTTTTTCGGGTATTTCGTTTTTTCCGATTTCATCACCAATTGGTATAATACACAAAAAACCACGTCCATATTGCTGCAAAAATTACTTGATAACTCACAGTATGGAATAATGTACAAAGGATCGCTTTTTATTACACTTTTTTTAACCATCGTAGTAATCGGAATACCTCAACTAAGAACTGTTAATAGTATATTCCTGGTCTCGGTTCTGGTTATGCTGGCACTTTGGATAAACCGTTACCTGATGATTGTACCTGTATTGGAAACCACCTATATCCCCATTAGTGATCCCCGGCCAGAGTATATTAAATATGACCCGACCATCGTTGAATGGATACTCACGGTAACAGGCCTGGCTGTATTCATGTTGTTTTTGATGATTATGACTAAACTGGCCCCGGTTATTCCGGTGTCTGCATTAGAAGAGAAAAGCACTTTTAAACTATTTGGTAAGTTCTCTTTTAAAGACCATTCGAAATGAAAAATGCTGTCAACACTCAAGTGCAAGAGTTTATTACCTGCTTGAATAGTAGGATATTCATCTTATCATTATTTATTATAATAATAAGCCTGAACAAAACATTAATGGCACAGGATCCTGAGCTATATAGAAGCATGCTAAGGGTTGATTATGAGAAGCTATACGACGAGACTAAAATGCTTACCTCAAAATTGAATTTCCGGTCGGAAGGTAAATATATTTCACTTTCAAATGCGAAAATAACCTTTTCCTGCCTTTCTGAGGATGGAGAAATTTTATTGGGCACTGCTGATACCGATGAGAACGGAATAGCTAAATTTTATATTTCAAAAGCCTATTCAATCCCGCTTAAGGATAAAAATCACATGAGATTTATAGGTCGGTTTGATGGAAATGACTCTGTAAAAACGGCCACAAAATATATTGATATTAAAGATGGTATATTGTCAGTATCTCACAAGGAAATCGCCAATGAAGAAGCGGATGTTGACAGCACCAATGCAACACCAGTACCACAAAGGGTGATCTCTACATGGCTTCATGAAACGGATTCCCTTGGAAACAAAATTCCTGTTGAAAATGAAGCTGTAAAAATTTATGTCGCCCGATTATATGGACTACTGCCCATCGGAGAGGGGGAAACCGATACAGACGGACAATTTACCTTTGACTTTGAAAAAGAAATTCCCGGGGACACATCAGGGAATATTTTACTTGTAATTAAAATTGAAGACAGTGATGATTATGGATACATCACGACAAGTGAAACGGTGCCATGGGGAATGCCGGTAAGTCATAATGTGATCCAGCCAAGGGCCCTCTGGACAGACCGAGCCCCTTTATGGATGACAATCGCAGTAATTATCGTTTTGGGCGGTGCCTGGATTAATTTCATCATCGCATCTTGGAATATCTACCACTGTTTTAAATCACATCCAAAAGCATGACCTGCATTATTCAGATAAGTCCAGCCTAGCCTGGTTTGATCGTTTTTAAGGGTTAAAAGAAAGCCGGGCGTCTCTTCTTCCTGATTTCGGGGGTGAGAAATGTTTCGCCGTCTGGAAGGAAGGTTAACAGAGCAGATTAGTCTTTGTTTAAATGTTCAAAACTCATATTACTCTTTCCTTTATTTTACCTTCAATTTGCCTTCCTTTTCTCCGCAGATCTCTTAACTTTGACGCTCGAATTTTAAAACTTATTAAATTAGAAAAACAATGTTGCTAACACAATTAGAGAAAATGATGCAGCCTGCACTGATGACCTTAGGGCTGTTGCTGGCATTTGGGATTGCTGTATTTGCACAACCCAACATTTCAGAAAGAGAATTTTATGAACTCAGAGAATATCATCTCACGTCTGAAACCCAAAAAACACAACTGGTCGATTACCTCAAAAATGCTGAAATACCTGCACTGAACAGGCTGGGGATTAAAGCAGTGGGTGTCTTTGAAGAAATAGAACCAGGCGACACGCAGGTGGTGTATATGTTTATCCCTTTTAATAAACTTGAGGATGTATATACGATCCATAGTAAATTAAACAGTGACAAAAAATACCTGAAATCCGGCGCGGATTACCTCAATACTTCAAAAGAAAATGCAGCGTACGCACGCATCAAGAGCAGCCTGCTGGTGAAT
>JAOUKJ010000266.1 GCA_029882675.1 Cyclobacteriaceae bacterium | reverse complement strand
TATGTTCGAAAAAAAGAACTGGGTTGGGATCTTCCAATGCAGCGCACAACAATCCCTTTGCATCAATGGGGTTGGAGGGATAAAATATCTTCAGGCCGGGTATATGAAAGAACCATGCCTCGTTGGACTGGCTGTGAAAGGGACCTGCACCCACCCCGGCGCCAGTGGGCATTCTGATGACAACATCGGCATGCTGGCCCCAGCGGTAATGCGATTTGGCCAGGTTATTAACAATCTGGTTGAACCCACAGGTCACGAAATCAGCAAACTGCATCTCAATCATCGTCTTCTTGCCCATGACCGACATCCCGAGGCCCATACCTATTATCGCTGATTCACACAACGGCGTATTTCTTACCCTGTCTTTTCCAAACAGCGCTGTAAATCCTTCGGTGACCTTAAAAACCCCGCCATAGTCTGCAATATCCTGCCCCATAAGCACCAGCTGGGGAAATTTCAGCATGCTTTCCTTTAAACCATCAGCAATGGCATCAACGAAACGTTTTTTTAAAGTAGCCTTTCCCGGGATTACCGGCTTTTCCAAATAAGGGAAATATACGTCTCTTAACTCGGTGTCCGCATCTGCCTGTGGTGGAGCTGCTTCTGTGGCCTGCTGAAGTCCCTGTTCAATCCAACCGGCCATTTCTTTGCGTGCTTGAGCTATGGTCTTCGCACTGAGCAGGCCTTCTTTCAATAAAAATTCTTCATAATTGCTTACGGGGTCTTTTTTGGCCCATTGATCAAGCAGGTCTTTAGGCACATACTTATTACCGCTGGCCTCTTCATGTCCGCGCATCCTGAAAGTCAGGGCCTCCACCAATACCGGGTGTGGTCTTTTGCGAATGGAAGCAGCCACATTGGAAAGGGTGTGGTAAACGTCCAGGATGTTGTTGCCATCTACCTGAACGGTTTCTATCCCATAGCCAGGGCCCTTATCAACAAATTGCTTAAATTTAAACTGCTCTTCACTTGGAGTAGAGAGCCCATAGCCATTATTTTCGATAAGAAAGATAACAGGCAGATCCCAAACGGCAGCCACATTGAGTGCCTCATGAAAGTCCCCTTCGCTGGCTCCTGCATCACCGGAAAACACCAGTGTCACTTTACCCTCACCATTGAGTTTCCGGGCCAGTGCCACCCCATCGGCTACACCGAGTTGAGCACCCAGATGAGAAATCATGCCTATGATGTGATGTTTGCGGGATCCAAAATGGAAAGAGCGGTCACGGCCTTGTGTAAACCCATCCATTTTACCTTTAAACTGAGAAAAAAGATGGCCCAGGGGTACATCCCGGCTGGTGAATACTCCCAGATTTCGGTGCATCGGCAAAATATACTCGTCGTTTTGCAGGGCTTTGGTTGCCCCTACAGCAATCGCTTCCTGGCCGATGCCTGAAAACCATTTACTCACCTTGCCCTGCCTAAGGGAGAGTAACATTTTTTCTTCAATCATACGTGGCAGGAGAAGGGCACGGTACAAGTCTGTCAATGCTTTTGTTGTGCTGCCTTTTTTGTCGAAGTGCATGGCTATGTTGTAAATGTCCGCTTACAATTCTTTCCTTATTTCCTCCAGGATTTCTGCTCCCCCGTCATCAAGGATCTGATCGGCCAGTTTATTTCCCAGGGTTTCCGGATGGCCTGCATCCCCCTCCAATGTTATCCTCACCATTTGTTCGCCATTGAGTGAAACGATTCCGCCACTTATGATGATCCTTCCCTCCTCTGTTTGTGCATGGCAAAACGAAGGAATACTACATCCTCCTTCCAGGCGCGCCAGGTAGGCCCTTTCCGCACGCAGGCAAAGTTCTGTTTCTTCATCATTTACCAGTTCCCGTACGGCTCCGGCTATTTTGTTATCGAGGTTTTTGGAGCACTCAATGGCAATGGTACCTTGACCAACGGGAGGTATAAAAACATCCAGGGGTATTTTTTGTACCACTTTGTCGGCATAACCCATGCGATGAACACCCGCCCAGGCGAGGAGCAAGGCGTCACAATGTCCTTCCTCCATTTTTCGAATCCGCGTTTGCAAATTACCCCTTACCTGCACGGCGGTAACCTGCGGATAATGTCTTTTAAGCAAGGCTGTTCGACGCGTAGAACTCGTTCCTACGGTAATTTTCTGTGTGAGGTCCAGTTGTTTATTATTGCTCAGCAACACATCAAAGGGCTCTTCACGCCGCGTAAAAGCCAGTACCTTAAAATCATCGGCCAGGCGGGATTGGAGGTCTTTGGCACTGTGCACGGCAATATCAATTTTGCCATTGAACAACTGCTCCTCAAGCTCTTCTGTAAACACACCCTTATCGCCAATTTTAGCAATAGACACATCGAGAACCTGATCCCCACGCGTGTCGATCGTTACCAGCTGGGTGTTCCAGCCCCCTTTCAATAATTTCTCAGCTACAAAATTAGCTTGCCAAAGGGCCAGCTTACTACCACGGGTGCCTATTCTTATCAGGTTCATTTTTTTACGATTGATGCTAGTTGAAGTGAGAGGTCGAGAAAAGTGATCTTTGGACTGGCATTTCTGTCCAGGTGATACCAGGCTTCATCCACGAGGCTGGTCATCCGATCTATTTTTGCCGTATCCAGCACGCTGCTGAATTTACGGATAAATTCGATATCCCCGGCGCCGGAGCGCTGTAGTTCGCTGACGCCAGCCACAGAAATCAGCGACTCACGCAACACACCCTGGGCGAAGGTTAGGAGTCCGCGTTGGCCGACCTTGCTCATTTTATGAAAATCATCAGCGCGTTGCACCAGTGTAGCCATGTCCCAGGTATAACAGGCCCGCATCCAGTCACGGAAAAGTACATTGTTATCGGCATCGAGGTTATCCTGAAGGCGGAGGGCATGGGAAAGGTCTCCATCAGCCAGCCGGGCCAGCGAAGCCGCCTTGTCATTGTCCAGGCCTGTTTTTTCTACGATTAGTTTCGCCAGTTCCTCATCGTTGAACTGCCGGATATTGATATGCTGGGTACGACTGAGAATGGTACCCAAAAGCCGCTCTTTGTCGTTTGATACAAGTAGGAAGATGGTGCGAACAGTAGGCTCTTCCAGGATTTTTAATAACCCGTTGGCCGCAAAAGGGTGAAGATACTCCGGCAACCAGATCAGCATGATCTTGTATCGGCCTTCAAATGCACTGAGCGATAATGCACTGATAATATTGCGACTCTCCTCCTTTGAAATATTCAGGCTTTTGTTTTCCCCGCCAAAATAGCCTGCCCATTCACTGGCATGGCCATATGGATTTTCTGCGAGAAATTTACGCCAGTCTTTCAGGTAATTTTTGCTGATCACATCCTTGCCCGTAATGGTCTTGGTAGAAGAAACGGGAAAGACAAAGTTGAGGTCCGGATGGATGAACTTCGCATTTTTAAGACAGGAAGCACAATGCCCGCAGGCATCATCTTTCCCCTCGCTTTCTTCGCAATTGAGATAGGAACTGAAGGCCAGGGCCAGGGCCAGTCCGGGATTTCCGGGTTTACCGGAAAACAACAGGGCATGGGCCAGGTGGTCCTTTTTCACCGACTGCACCAGCCGACTTTTCGTTTCTTCAAAACCGATAATATCACTAAACCTCATGTTATTGGCTTATCTTCTGTATGAGGCCGTAAGTTCGAAAACTTTTTGAAATATCTCCTGATCATACCGGTTAAAATCCATGGCTCTTCTTTCTAAAACTGTTTCGGCAACGGACACGGCACTTTTCAGTGGCAATGTTTTCAGTCCGGTAGCACCCCCCTTGCTAAAAGAAGGGATAAACGTGCGTGGATAACCCGGTCCATAAATATTACAGGACACCCCCACCGAACAGCCTGAGTTGAACATGGTATTGATACCGCTTTTGGAGTGGTCGCCCATGATGAGCCCGCAGAATATCGTGCCGGTATCCGCAAAACGATCCGTACTGTAGTCCCAAAGCCGCACAGGGCCGTAATCATTTTTCATGTTGGAAGTGTTGGTATCTGCACCCAGGTTGCACCACTCTCCGATCACGCTGTTGCCCAGGTAGCCATCATGGGCCTTGTTGGTATAACCAAAGACTACCGAATTGCCCACCTCACCCCCTATTTTGGTATAGGGGCCAAAGGTGGAATCGCCACGTATCCTGGCGCCCATACTTATCTGTGCGTGATCCAGCATGGCAAAAGCGCCACGTATGATCGCCCCGGGCAGTACCGTACTGTTTTTGCCCAGATAAACAGGGCCGTTTTCGGCATCAATAATGGCTGCCTTGACCGATACGCCCTCTTCTACAAATACATTTTCCCTGCCGTAAATAACAGTATGCGGATCTGTAATTTGCTGAGAGGCCCGCTCAGCACGGATCTTTTTAATATCTGCCCTGATCTGTGCTGCATTTTGCTGGAATATTTTCCAGGGTTTGTCAATAAGGCAAACTGCATTTTTATATTCAACGGCTTTGATTGACCCGGCATCCAGCTCATCATAAAGCTGTTGGACTGCCCTTTCTCCGGTTCGCACAGCCAATAAGATCCCTTTTTGGATCAGCGCTTCTCCCGGCAAAAGATGACGAAGCGCGAAGATCAGTTCTTCATCCGGACATAATGCCCCATTGATATAAATATTGTCTTTTCTATACTGTACCTGGAATTTACGTTGAAGGTAGTCTTCGGTAAGAAAAGACACGCTTGTCTTGTCGACATGGCCCCACTTTTCATGTATTCGAAATATACCTGTCCTGATCATCGCTACCGGTCGTGTCCAGGTGAGGGGAAGCAGCGAACTTCGGATGGCCGGATCATCGAAGAGAATAATATTCATCATTGCGTAAAAATTTAAACCATTAATCCCGGGTGACCAGTACCGAGGCATAGGCCGATATACCATCTTCACGACCTACAAAACCCAACTTTTCGGTGGTGGTGGCCTTGATGGAAATATCATCTTCAGGTATGCCCATCACTGCGGCCAGGCTTTGCTTCATGGCGGGAATATGGGGATTTACTTTGGGCTGCTGTAAACAGACCGTAGTATCGATATTGCCTATTTCCCAGCCCTTTTCCCGTACCAACACCATCACTTCCGTCAATAATTTTTTACTGTCAATTCCCTTGTAGGCCGGATCGGTATCGGGGAAGTGGAAGCCGATGTCGCGCAGGTTGAGCGACCCCAGCAGGGCATCACAGATCACATGGATGAGCACATCGGCATCGGAGTGGCCCACGGCGCCTTTGGAATGCGGCACGAGCACACCGCCAAGCCACAATTCCTCCCCCGCAGCCAGCCGATGAACATCATAGCCAAAACCTGTTCGAACCTTCATTTTTTGATTATTTTATTATTGGCGCAAACTAAAAACAAAATTCCGGGAGGAAAAATTAATAAATAAAAAATAGCTGGCCTTTCAGAATTAATTATCTTTGTTGTTTAATGAGATGTTAATTAAGGTTTTTAAACAGTTCCTGAATGAAAAAATTATTTGGTTATTTGTTGTTGGCAGTTATTACGAGTGGGCTCTTTTCTTACTGTCATGAAGAGGAACCCCCACCGCCACACCCCTTGGTGGGGACATGGTTACTTGACGTTGCTATGTTTAAAAATACACCAACGGGTTACAGCAACTGGGAAAATTACGCATTAACTGTGGAGGATATTATCGGAGATGGTGATCCCAATACGAATGAAAAACTGGAATATGTTTATAACAATGATAATACCTACAAACGCACCTTATATCTTACCGGCCCCAACGATGTTGTAGAAGGAACCTGGGCTGTTGATGGTTCTTTACTAACACTGAGTCCGGATGGCGAGACTTTTGATGATGAGTTTGAAATTTTGGGTGATATTGAGGAGTTCGAGATGACTTTGTCTTTACCTGCCAAAGAATGGTTACTGCCGGATGCTGTGACTGATACCCTTACAGACTATTCTCTTTCTGACGCTGTAAGATGGGAACAAATATGGACTGACTATGGGGCCGAAGTGGACATCAACCTGTGGTTTATCTATGACCGGCAGCAATAAGGCCATAGAGGGCCAACAGAAGAAAGATTTTACTCATCTTCTTCATAGAATCTGTTTTAAGTGTTTAATTTATTTTGTTTTAGAAGTATCACCACATTTTAAAATGGAAAAACAGCGTACTATTTTTCCATCTCCACACAAAAGTCCCATTGGTCTTTTTCACT
>JAOUKJ010000265.1 GCA_029882675.1 Cyclobacteriaceae bacterium | reverse complement strand
TTCAACGGTAATGTCTGACCCATAGCCATCGCCGTCCAGGTCTTCGTACCAGGTATAGGTCCCATCGCAATTGTAATCGATCCCGCTACCGGCCACGTCTGTGGCGGCGGTATTAAAAGCGGAGTTAGTATCGTCACAGTCGGTGTTGTCTGCCACATAGCCGGCAGGAGCCGTACACCCCTGTGTTGTTGAGTTGATGTCACCATAGCCGTCGCCGTCGGTATCGGCGTACCAGGTTGAGGGGTTGGTTGATACCAAACCAACCCACAATGGGTCGGTGGTTTTGCCTGCCTCGTTTTTAACCACAACGATATAGTTTCCCTCTGGAAGTCCTGGAAATACATTGCTTGCCTGATAAGTAAGCCCATTGTCAATACTGTATGAAAATGTACCCGCATCTACTATGTCAATAGTGATAGAACCGTCTTCATTATTGCAAGTGGGTTGTGTTTCCTGTATGATTAAACCAGGGTTTATGGTAAAGGTCAGTTCCCAATCAAATCCGGGGTTAGAAATTGGCCACCAGGCCCATTTTATGTAAAGTACATCGCCTGCAGATAAACCGGTTATTGATACGTCGTTATACCCACTATTTACATAAAACAAATTATCACATGAATTTGAAAAAACTGTTAAGTAATTTGATACTGGTGTAGTAATCCTCATATTTCCATTTTCAGGAACCGTAAATGTGTACCAATACGATTTTCCCGTAACCACTGGTACTGTATTCAAACCATCGACTGCTGTGGCTGCCAAATCACATTTATCACCGATCTCCAGGGGCATGAGTGATAGTTCCCAGTCAAAATTCCCACTACCTATCAAGTGCCATTTAACATACACTAATTCATCTTTTAATAAGGTTTTTACTACAGTGCTACTCTGTCCACTTTCCTGCCAATCCATATTCCCACAACTGCCTGTAAAGACTTCGACATATTTTTCTGATGTTGAGGATATATGTAACTGGGCATCCTCAGGCATAGTATATTCATACCAATAATAAGTGTTTACCGTTTCCGGTATCGAATTGATACCAACGGCAGCGCTTGCTGAAATGCTGCAATTGTCCCCGGCTTCCAACGGAGTTATTGATAGATCAAAATCAAATGCATCAGTTGCACTTTGTACGTGCCATTTAAAATAAACCACGTCGCCAACAGATAATTCAGTAAAAGACCCACTACTGAAACCAAATAATTGAAAATACAGATCATTGCATGTGTTTGTATATCCATAGAGCAACTTGCCTGAAGTAGACGCAACCTGTAGCTTCCCTTCCTCGGGCATGGTATATTTAAACCAGTAGTACGGGTTGTTTGTAACTGGAACAGAATTGGTGCCTAAAATAGCAGTAACAGCTAATTCACAATTGTCTCCAGGTTCCAAAGGCAGGATATCAAGCTCCCAGTCAAAATTTCCACTGCCACTTAGGTTCCAGTCAATGAAGACGACATCACCTGATGCCAGTGAAGTAACAGTTATGTTTTCATATTCACCGCCTTCATAGTTTAAATTAGCGCAGGTATTTGTGAGAACACTTACATATTTACCTGAAGTAGATGAAATCTTCAACTTACCTTCTCTTGGCATAGTAAAGGTGTACCAAAAAGAAGCATTGGTTGTTGCAGGCACTGTATTTGTCCCTTCAATAGCATTAACAGCAAAATCACAATTGTCCCCATCTGATAAAGGCTTCACATCCAGGTTCCAATTGAAGTCTCCTGACCCCCATAGATCCCACCTTATGAAGAGGATATCTCCTTTAGTAAACGGAACACTGGTCACAGATTGATAACCAGAGCTTTTCCAGTACAAATTTTCACATGTATTCGAATGTATATATACATGTTTGTTAGATGAAGACGATATATCAAGTTTGCCGTCCTCGGGCATGGTATAAGTGTACCAAAACTCAGAATTCGAAGTGGCAGGCAGTGAATTTATCCCGGAAACAGCAGTCATTGGCATTGTACATAAATCACCGTCTGCAGGCGGTAATATTTCCAGATCCCAGTCAAAATCACCAGAACCATACAAGTCCCATCTGATATAAACTTTATCACCTGTTTTAAACGGGGCGCTTGTTATATCTTTCGACCCGTGACCTTTCCAGGATATTGAAGAACACGCATTCACCCCAAAGTCAACACTTTTCCAGGTAGGTGAAGTTATGCGTAATTTACCATCATAAGGCATGGTGAAGGTGTACCAGTAATAGGAATCTGTTGAAACGGGTACCGTATTTGTTCCAACAGAGGCTCCTACTGCCATGTCACAAATATCACCTTCGCCATTCGGAACCACCGTCAGATCCCAGTTAAAGGAAATACCGCCGTATAGTGTCCATTTAATAAACAACGCGTCACCTTGCAGCAATCCTCCCAAGGATGCATTTCCGCTTCCGTTTGCTTTTTGGATTAAAAAATCACATGTATTCCCATATATATTTACTTCATTACCGTTGTCGGAATTGATTTTCAGTTTGCCATCAGAGGGCATTGTAAATGTGTACCAATAATCAGTATCTAATGATTCCGGAACAGTATTGGTTCCGACGTTGGCGGTAACAGCGAGGCTACAATTGTCACCGGGGACAGAAGGCTCTACGGCCAGATCCCAGTTTATATTTCCTCCACCATGTAAAAACCATTTTATGTAGGCCACTTCTCCGGATTTTAGGGTTCCAATAGTCGAATTATAACTACCATTACCTACATATTGAAGATTTGAACACGTATTTTTATACACATAATAACTTTTGTAGGATGATGTTGTAATCTTCAGTTTGCCATCTTCAGGCATCGTAAAGGTGTACCAATAATCGTAATTTGTGGTGGAGGGGATTGAATTGGCACCGATGGTGGCTACTGCAGCAAGTGAACAGTTATCTCCATCGTTTAAAGGGCTCACTGAAAGATCCCAATCAAAATCCCCGCTACCTTCTAGCTGCCATCGAATATAGACCTTTTCTGAAGCGGACAGGGTTCCTATACTCACGCTTTTTGATCCGGAGCCTTCATAAGTTAAATTATTACAGACGTTAGTATAGACAGTTATATGCTTCGTTGATCCTGAAGTGATATTTAGTTTGCCATCTTCGGGCATAGTAAATGTGTACCAGTAAGTCGAATTGGCTGTTGCAGGTATGGTATTAACGCCTGTATTTGCAGCTAAGGGAAGCTCACATTGGTCACCCTCCGTAACCGGCACAATGGCCAGTTCCCAATCATAACCACTGCTATACCACAGATCCCAAATGATATAGATCTTGTCGCCCGCTTTGGCCTTTGCCCATGTGGCATTTCCCCTGCCAAAATCAACGTGACTATTATTGGAACAACCACCGGTAACTATACTGATTAAATTACCCGATCCGGAGGTGATTTGAAGTTTGCCATCCTCTGGCATAGTATAAGAGTACCAATATCTTTCAACAGAGGTAACAGGTATTGAGTTGACGCCTAAAGAGGCCGTTGCTGCCACTTCACAGTTATCGCCAGATTCAAGAGGAGTAACGGACAGGTCAAAGGTGAATTCACCACTACCATTTAGTAGCCATTCGATATAAACCTGGTCGCCTGCTTTAAACCTCGTAGCAATAACATCTTGAGTACCTTCAGCTTCCAAAGCCAGATAACCGCAGCCCCCTGAGTAAATGATAAGATATTTATCAGAAGTGGTACTAACATTCAACCGACCGTCCTCCGGCATCGTATACGAGTACCAAAATGAGTTTAGCGTTGTAATAGGGACTTCATTGGCTCCTTTTAAAGCTGGATATGCGGAAAGACATACATCCTGGGCTGCCACATAAAAAACAGGTGTTAAAAAAATAAGCAAGGCAAGAATAGTGGGTTTCATCGTGATGTATATTAATTTTTGGTACAATTGATTTTACAATTAGCAGCATTATACAAGGCCACCAGAGCCAGGGAGTCAGCTTCCGTTACCTGGGCCCGAACCGGTTGTTGGATCGTGAAAATGAGAAGAAGGGAAAACAGCGATTTTACTGAGGTGCTGTAAATATTGATATTATAGAAAAAAAAGCAGTTGAAATTACTACATATATACACTTTTCTCAACCAACGGTCTCTTATCATTTTTAGAAATTATTAATAAATATCCAACAATAAGCCCCATAGCCAACCCAATTCCTATATGTACCAATAGCAATGGCAACCTACTCATGCTTTAACAAAAATTCAAGGATTATTTAAAATATTTATCAGAAGAAAAAAGTTGATGGTAATGTCAGGAATGCTTTGGATATACGCTACATGAGTACGCTACTATATAATGACATATTACGCACTAAAAAACATAATGGTCTTGTTGAGGTTTTCTTCCTTTTTGTCCTCGGGGAGCAACGGCCTGTTCATTCCAGGGGTTCCATATACAAAATCAATACTCATTATCCCGCCGGTCTCCTTTTCAAACAGATCGGCGTCCTATTGCCCGGTGTTCTTTCGTCTTATCCTGAACAACTCCTGTAGTTCCGGGCTGTCAAAGGCCTTTCTAAAGGCCGAATTTTCCGGGAACTGCTCCGGGAGGGTAAACTGCCAGTCCATGAGTAAATAATAGTCCTTTCTTGCAAGGGCTTTTTCCATCCAGTATACGGCCTTTTCATCGTTTCCCAACCTATGGTAAAGAATGGTCATGTAGGAGGCAAAGAACTCCTCTTTTTCAGCCACTTTTTCCAATTCCAGCGCTATTTGCGCAGCATGGTCAACTTCCCCTTTATTAAGATGGATTATGGCCATTTTATTCATTAATTTTAACTCCATGAACCTATCCGGAGAAGGATAATTTCTTACGATTTGTTCAGCATCATCATACCTTTCCAAAACAATATAGGCATCTACTAAATTGTCAATTGCGGCGAGTAAAAAGGAATCCAGTTGTATAGATATCCGGGCATACTTTTCCACTTCCTCATAATAGCCAAAATTTTGATAGGCCACTGAAAGGTCGTTTGACTGGATAGGATGTAAGGGATCCAGATCATAGGCCCTTTTTTCAGTTTCAATGGCCAGAGGGAACCAGGTCAGGACGTAATAATCTCCGAGAAAATTGATGATTTCAGCATCATTCGGATTTATCGCATAGGATTTCTGAAAGAAAGGCCCTGCTTCTTCGAATTTCCATTCCATAAAAGCCAGGGTATAACCCATCACTGAATAGGCTTCGGCATTTTCCCTGTTTAGGTCAATGGCCTTTTGCGCGGCGTCTTTTGTTTTAGTTATGAAATTCTTTACAGGCTCTCCATTGTGACTTGGAAGAAGCGAAAAGGCCCTGCCCAGACCTGAATACGCCAAGGAATAGTTTTCATCGATTTCAATTACTTTTTCAAACAGGTCGATGGCATCATACAGGTGTTTTCCACGCATGGCCAGTTTTTTCCTGGCTTGCATATACAGTTCATAGGCAGAGAGATCCGTACTTATTTCATCGGCCACTTTCATCGGACCACCGGTAAGATGCACTTTCAACTCTAGTAATATGGCGCTCGTGATTTCATCCTGTACCTTAAAAATTTCGGTCAGTTCCCGGTCATAGGTTTCACTCCAGATTTGAAAGCCATTTTCAGTATGGGTAAGCTGGGCGGTTATCCGCAAGGTATTGCCTGACTTCCTGACACTTCCACCCAGCAATGTACTCACCCCAAGTTGCTCACCAATTACTTTAATATCATTTTCTTTTCCCTTAAATGAAAAGGAAGAAGTGCGTCCCATCACCCGGAGCCCGGGTTGTTTGGTCAGGGCATTTCGCAGTTCCTCTGACAGCCCTTCACTGAAATATTCCTGGTCGCCATCAGGGCTCATATCAGTAAAAGGTAATACCGCAATGGATACATCACCCTTTTTCTCTTCTGGATCAGCATTGTCTGGCAGAAACAAATAACCCAAGACTGAAAGCAACAGGAGGGCCGCCAGGGTTGCCCAAAGGACTTTTTTTGATTTTGTTTTTTCCGGCCCGGGAATCCTCTTTAAATGAACGGTCTTTTCATCATCGATTACATCATATACCGGGGCCCTCATCGCGGTGATAATGTCTTTCATGGCGATAGCCACTTTGTTCACCTGATTGTGGTAGTTTGTTTTGTTAAGATTGTCGGATTTATTATCGGCTTGTTTCAATGGACGGTTGATGCCTGATTCGCTA
>JAOUKJ010000868.1 GCA_029882675.1 Cyclobacteriaceae bacterium | reverse complement strand
TGGGTTTATCCAGCAGGGCGGCAATTTCTTCCGGGCTGGGTTCGTGATCCAGTGTCTGGGCCAGGTGGCGAGCGGCACGCAGATAGATATTGATCTCTTTGACAACATGGATAGGCAAACGAATGGTACGGGTCTGGTTCATAATGGCCCGTTCAATGGTTTGACGAATCCACCAGGTAGCGTAGGTAGAAAAACGGAAGCCGCGCTCCGGATCGAATTTCTCGACCGCCCGGATCAGACCAAGATTCCCCTCTTCGATCAAATCCAGCAGTGCCAGTCCACGGTTTAAATAACGACGCGCAATCTTCACCACCAGGCGCAGATTACACTCGATCATTTTTTTACGACCGGATTCATCGCCCTTTCTGGCCAGTCGAGAGTAAAAAACCTCCTCCTCGGCCGTCAGCAGTGCAGAAAAGCCGATCTCGCTCAGATACAAACGGGTTGCATCAAGCTGGCCATCTGGAACTTCGCCGGCTTTAAAAGATGATTTCTTTTCATCTAATTCAACTTCGATAGCGGCATCATCGTCCACATCGTCATCGACATCATCAAGGAGCGTATCCTCTACGTCCGGTATCTCAACGTCATCTTCATTAAAGTCACGTTTTTTCTCAGCTCGGTTATTGCTCTGTTTCATGTTCTCCCTTTAACCTGCTGTTAGCCAGTTATAATTGGTTATTGTTTAGGCAAATATTCAAAAGGATTGACAGGTATGCCATCACGCCGTATTTCAAAATGTAACATCACCCTTTCTGTCCCCGTTTTTCCCATATCGGCAATATGTTCACCTTTCTTTACTTTTTGCCCTTCCTTTACTAGCAATCTGTGATTGTGTGCATAGGCGCTCAAAAAGGTTTCGTTATGTTTGACGATAATAAGCTCTCCATAGCCCCGAAGTCCACTCCCACTATACACAACATGCCCCTGCTCCGCAGCATATATTGCCTGTCCCGTCTGCCCCGCAATATCAATGCCCTTTTGCCCCGGATCGCGGCTCGAAAACCGGCTCAGTATCTTGCCTCGGGCAGGCCATCGCCAGCGGAGATTTTGTGAAGTAGTGCGCGTTTTGAAAGGTTTTTTTACAGTTGACCTAACGGGTGTGGCTTTTACAGGTAGTGATCGAGGAGGAGTCGGTTTGTGAATTTTTGTCAGGTCTGTTTTTTTAGGCTCGGCATACCCTGCAGGCTTCATTACTTTCAGTTCCTGCTCAGGAAAAATCGTATAGGAGCGGTCGATTCCATTCCAGCTTGCAACCTCGCGGTAATCATGCCCGTATTGCCAGGCAATGGAATAAAGGGTCTCACCCGCCTTTACAATATGTATTTCTTTGGGCCATTTGGCGGGGCGACCACTGTAGTAGCCCCTGGAATAGACGCCCTTGTGATGACTACAGGCCGAAATCGGGATAAACACAACAAGCAACGCTAATAAAAAAACCTGCCGCATGAGCTTAGATATAAAGTAGATAGACAACCACAGCAGCAATAATCGTGATCCAGCCAAGTTGATCGATATACTGACGCAGGGTTTTTTCCATCTTCTCCCCAC
>JAOUKJ010000867.1 GCA_029882675.1 Cyclobacteriaceae bacterium | reverse complement strand
TAGCCATGCTTTCGGTTTTTTTATACCTTTCTCTACAATTCGCTACTCACTTTGCGCTTTCCAGTCACTTGTTGGGCATGGCATGATCGTGGCAGGTTAATTTCCCCATCTCTGCGTTGTTGGTTTATCGGCACCCTTAAAGGTTTGCGCAATACTTAATATCAATTCTAAATTTTTCTCTATTTTTACAAAAATTCAAACCTTGATTGGTCATTAGCAACAATAAAACATTATGAAAATAGCCACTTTACTCTCCTTCGTATTGCTGTCTTATGCGCTGTTTGCGCAAAACGAAAAAGATGCCATCAACTTTGCGAATACAATTACCGCAAATGATTTGGAAGAACACCTGACCATCATTGCTTCCGATGCCCTTGAAGGGCGGGAAACCGGAACGCGCGGACAAAAAATGGCTGCGGCCTACATCAAGAGCCATTTTATCGAACTCGGACTGACAGGGCCTGTAAAGAGTGAGTATGGTGATGGTTATTTTCAAAAAGTGCCCCTCTATACGGTGAAGCCAGGTAATATTTACATAAAAACAGCTGGGGAACAATATGACAATTACAGCAAAGTGTTTTATTATGGTTCTTCAAATACGGCCGGGGAAGTGACCGCCAAAGTGGTTTTTATTGGTGAAGGAACGGAAGCGGAAATGGAAGGGATCGAAATAAAAAATAAAATTGTAATGCTTAAAATGGAAAATGCCCGTGCTGCATTTCGCGGTGGCCTTGCTGACCTCTTTGAGAAAGGCGCAGAGATGGTATTCATCCAATCAACAGAAACAGATGAGGATTTCACCAATCTGGCGCAACAGTTTAAAGGGTATGCGGGCAATGGCCGATTGAGCCTGGATAAACCCGGAACATCTGCTACAGGAGGTGTCTTTTTTGTGTCGCCTTCTGTAACGGAAAAAATCCTCGGGACAGATCAGGAAAAAATAAACAGCGCAATGGCCGACGCCCAATCCGGAAAGAAAAACGCATACCGCAAACTACATGGCGGAGAAGTCACTTTTAATATTGGCCAAAACATCAAGACCGTAAATAGTGAAAATGTGCTCGGCTTTCTTGAAGGAACGGATAAGAAGGATGAAATCGTGATAGTCACCTCACATTACGACCACATTGGCAAACGCGGCAATGAAATTAATAATGGCGCTGACGATGACGGCTCAGGAACGGTATCAGTACTGGAAATTGCCGAAGCCTTTATCCAGGCAAAGAAAAAGGGAAAAGGCCCACGAAGGAGTATCCTTTTTATGACCGTATCGGGGGAGGAGAAAGGTCTGTTGGGCTCAGCCTACTATGCAAGCAACCCTGTATTTCCATTGGAAAACACAGTGGTAGACCTTAACATTGATATGGTAGGTCGAACAGACCCGGAACATGAAGACAAGGCCGACTACGTTTATCTGGTGGGTTCTGATAAACTTTCGTCTGAATTGCACGAACTCAGCGAAAAAGCGAATGCCACTTTTACACAGCTTGAACTGGACTACACTTACAATGATGAAAACCACCCCGATAGAATCTATTACCGCTCTGATCAT
>JAOUKJ010000264.1 GCA_029882675.1 Cyclobacteriaceae bacterium | reverse complement strand
GGTTTGCTTTTAAACAGCATTTTGAAACGGTTTTCCATATTCATATACTCAGCAACGGTTGTTTTGCCCGGTTTACTTTCCAGTATTAACGGGTTTTTGCCCTCTTGTACCAGGTCGGGGTTGTAGCGATACAACAGCCATTGCCCACTGTCAACAGCGGCTTTCTGGTGTTTGAGTGGTTCGTTCATGTTGATACCGTGGGCGATACAATGTGAATAAGCGATAATGATGGAAGGGCCATCAAAGGCTTCTGCTTCCAGGAAGACTTTCAGTGTTTGAAGGTCTTTGGCTCCAAAGGCTACTGAAGCGACATAGGCCGTTCCATAAGACATGGCCATCATGCCCAAATCTTTTTTGCCGATGGGTTTTCCACTGGATGCAAATTTGGCCACCGCACTGATGGGCGTGGCTTTAGACATCTGTCCGCCGGTATTGCTATATACTTCGGTGTCCATCACCAGAATATTCACGTTTTTTCCGGAAGCGATAACGTGGTCAAGGCCGCCATAACCGATATCATAGGCCCAGCCATCACCCCCCACAATCCACACGCTCTTTTTAACCAGGTAATCGGCCACGTGAAGCAGTCGTTGGGCCTGGACTGAACCGTTCAGTTTTCTGAGTTTTTCCTTCAGGGTAACAACCCTTTCACGTTGTTCAAATATTACCGTTTCCTCACGTTGATCAGCATTCAATATTTCTGCAACGAAGTCAGCGCCTAATTCCCCAGACATATTTTGGAGGATGTCCCGGGCTACTTTTTGATTTTTATCAATAGACAGTCGCATGCCTAACCCAAATTCGGCATTGTCTTCAAACAATGAGTTTGACCATGCCGGCCCGCGACCTTCGCTGTTTTTAGCCCAGGGTGTCGTGGGTAGGTTGCCGCCATAAATGGATGAACATCCGGTGGCATTGGCTATAATAGTGCGGTCGCCAAACAATTGTGAAACGAGTTTAAGGTATGGTGTTTCACCACATCCGGAACAGGCACCGGAAAACTCAAACAGCGGCCGCTGTAATTGCTGCTGACCGATGTTGGAGGTGTTGATCCGGCTACGGTCAAAGTCAGGAAGGTCATTGAAGAAATACCAGTTATCATTTTCCTGCTTGCTCAATTCAGGCGTTAGATTTACCATGTTGAGCGCTTTCTGGCTAACATTTGATTTGTTTTTGACCGGACATACTTCAAAACAAACGCTACAGCCCGTACAATCGTCAGGTGATACCTGAATGCTGTATTTTAGTTTTTCCTCTTTCCAGGTCTTATCACGGGGATCGGTCGTTTTAAAGGAAGCCGGTGCGTCGGCCAGTAGGTCTTCACTAAATACATTGGTGCGGATCACACCGTGAGGACATACCATTGCACATTTTCCACATTGAATACATATGGACTCATCCCATTCGGGTATTTTATGTCCAATATTTCGTTTTTCATAACGGGCAGTATCCACCGGGAATGTTCCGTCAACCGGGAAAGCGCTGACAGGAAGGTCGTCACCATAACCACCAATGATCTTGCCGAGCACTTCTTTCACGAAGTCAGTGGAGGATTCATGTACCGGCGGATGATAAGCTACATTGGATGAGACTTTCTCCGGAATGGCCACTTCATACAGGTGCTCCAGTGTATTGTCTATCGCTTTTAAGTTCATGTCCACAATGCGCTGACCTTTCTTGCTGTAGGTCTTTTTAATGGATTCTTTGATAGCCGCAATGGATTTTTCACGTGGAAGTACACCGCTCACGGCGAAGAAGCAGACCTGCATGACGGTGTTTATCCGACGTCCCATACCACTTTCTTCTGCTACACGCTGTGCATTGACAGTATATACTTTTAGCTTCTTATCCAATATGGCTTCCTGCATAGGCTGATTCAGGTTGTTCCACACTTCCTCGGGTTCCCAGGGTGTGTTAATCAGGAAAGTGCCCCCTTCAGTGATGGTATGGAGCATGTCTACCTTATCCAAAAATATGGTTTGGTGGCAGGCTACAAAATTGGCCTGACTGATGAGGTAGGGTGAATGTATCGGGTCAGGGCCAAACCTCAGGTGAGAGATGGTCATTGATCCGGATTTTTTCGAATCATACACAAAGTATCCCTGTCCAAAAAAATCAGTATTTTCACCAATAATTTTAATGGTGTTCTTGTTGGCGCCAACGGTACCATCAGATCCAAGTCCATAGAATACGGCCCGTACTGTTTTCTCTGATTCTATATCAAATGTCGGGTCATAATTGAGGCTGCTGTGTGTTACATCATCGTTGATGCCAACTGTGAAATGCCCCTTTGGTTTGTCAGCTTTCATGTTTTCCACGATGGCCTTTACCATTGCCGGGGTAAATTCCTTGGATGATAAACCATACCGGCCACCAATGATTCTGGGTAGAGTGTCAATTTCACCGGCAGCATATTTTTCGGAAAAGGCAGTGACAACATCCATATACAAGGGTTCACCACTTGCACCGGGCTCTTTGGTGCGATCAAGTACAGCAATATGCTTACATGTAGCAGGGATGGCTTTTACAAAATCATCAATACTGAATGGCCTGAATAAACGTATTTTGAGCAGACCAATTTTTTCACCCTGTGCGTTGAGGTAATTAATCGTGTCTTCAACCGTTTCGCAGGAAGAGGCCATCGATATAATAACATGTTCTGCCTCGGGGTGGCCACTGTATTGGTAAAGATGATAGCGGCGGCCGGTGAGTTCATAGAATTTGTCCATATACTCCTGTACAATCCCGGGACATTCAAGGTAATACGGGTTGCAGGCTTCCCTGTTTTGGAAGAAAACGTCCGGATTTTGGGCAGTACCCCTGATAAATGGATTATCCGGGTTGAGAGCCCGTAGGCGGTGAGCATTGACCAGGTCATTGTCAATCATTTCCCGCATCACTTCTTCCGGAAGCAATTCTACCTTAGCCACTTCATGCGAGGTGCGGAATCCATCAAAAAAATGGATAAAGGGCACGCGGGACTTCAGTGTAGCAGCTTGTGAGATCAATGTGAAGTCCATAGCTTCCTGTACATCGGCCGAGCTGAGCATCGCAAAGCCCGTGGTGCGGGCAGCCATGACATCACTGTGGTCGCCGAAGATCGACAGGGCATGTGTGGCAATTGACCGGGCTGAAATATTAAAAACCGCTGAGGTGAGCTCGCCGGCAATCTTAAACATGTTGGGTAGCATAAGGAGCAATCCCTGTGACGCAGTAAAGGTGGTGGTTAGTGAGCCGGATTGCAGGGCGCCATGTACAGCACCTGCGGCTCCACCTTCACTTTGCATCTCGTAGATGTCAGGGATATCCCCCCAGATGTTCTTTATTCCATGGGAGGCCCACTCATCGGCCAGTTCGGCCATCCCTGACGATGGGGTAATGGGGTATATGGCACATACCTCATTCACGCGATAGGCCACATACGCTGTGGCCTCATTCCCGTCTATTGTTGTAAAAACCTTCTTTTTCATGTGCGTTATTTTTGTTTTTCTATGGCTGCCGTAAATAGCTTTAAAAAAAACATCACCAAGTCCACTGGATCTTTATGAAGTGTTTGAGAAGGCGACTTCACGGCTCTGATTTAATTGCCTACAAGGTATCATAATTTGCGAATAGCAAAAATGATATATATCAGTTGAATGACTATAAAATGTCAGGGGCTATGAATGGAATGATTTGGTGTGTATTTAGGATATATTTTAAGCAAAAACCAAACAAAAAAAGAATGCCTGTTCCTTTCTATATTCTTACCTCAAAAATTTCTTTTGTCCTGTTTGTCCTGTTTTCTGTGATTTGAAACGTAATTGCTGAGTTATGAAATTTTATTTATATTTAATGCTTTGGGTCTTTTAAAAATTGGAGAATGTTTTATCGTATAAAAATATTTCGCAGTTCATTAGTCAGGGTATTTTGGAACCGGGGATACGGTTTTTTCTCTTTTGTGTTACTTACTTTGGCCGGGTTGGTGTTTAATGGCTCAGCGGCCTTAGGGCAAACCGGTGAAAATACTGAAATTGTTTATAGTCAGATCCTCATTGAGCAGGTGACGCTTGAACAGACTGATCAAAAAGGGCTTAAAGGTGTGCTGGTCAGACTACAGCTCGCGGATTCTTTATTTTTAGAAGAGGACTTGTTGGTTCGCTACACTATAAATGATGAGCCTTTTGTCAGACGTTTACTCGTTCAGGCTGAAAGGGCATATTCTATTAATACCATTGAAATATTTCACCCTTTTGCAGGGTTTTTCAGATCGTCAGGGGAACAGGAAGTGCTGTTTATGCTGGAGAATATGGCTATACCCGATCAAAACAGGGAGTTTAAAGCCGTAGGGATATTAATGCAAAATATTTCAGTTGTAGTTCCCACCATCCTTTCTTTTTCTGTGAAGGTAAATTATGTGGGGGTATCAGGTGTGGCAGCCAATGGCACAGCATGGGATTATAATTTTTTTGCCGCAAAACCAGCTGATTCATATCCCGATCTCGTATTTACCATCGAATCTGAATTTAATGAAAAGAGCCGGGGAGTGTTCAGCCATATCCGCTATCAGTCACACAGGCAAAAAAACACCATCGAGGCCAGCTGGCCTGCGTTTTCAGATGTGGTTTATTACTGTGCGGGTGACAGGCTTTCTGTGTGTATTAAGGATGTTGACACCGTTTTTGACGATGTGATTGGTTGTCTGTCAGTGGATGAACTGAAAGGTAAAAAAATGATCGATAAATTAAATTTTCAGCAGGTTAGAAACCTCATGGGGGAGGTGCTTTTTGAGGAGACCGGGAAATGAGGCAGGGCGTCCTGGTGTGAATTATTCATAAAAAGGATGGTTCACTGATCACTGTCTAACTGCTCGCTGAGTTTATCAGCAAGCATTTCAAACTGTTCTTTGGAGTGCGTTGGAAAATTGGCTATACGAAGGTGGTGTTCTTTATATTTACCGAATCCTGCGCCCAAGATAAGTTTTTTAGATTTGAGTGCTTCAATAATTTGTGTGCTCTTTTCACAAGAGGCTACAATGGTAGTCTTCGACCGATGTTCGGGATTTTGAATGAAAGGGGAAATTCCCGGAGTATTTTCGAGCAGGTGATACATAACAGCGGCCTTGTAGTTAGTTTCCCGTTGAATTTGGTCAATGCCTTTCATAAGCATGTCTTTGGCCACCTTACCCAAAAGGTATATGGCCAGGACATTGGGTGTTTCAGGGGTTTGATTTTGTTGAGATAACTCCACCCGTTGCGCCAGGCTATAGTATGATCCGGTGACGATTCCCTTTTTTTCCAGCATTTCCGCTTTTGCCAGGCAACGGTTGTTTACGAGCCATACCGATAGCCCGGCGGGCAGGCCGAAACATTTTTGTACGGTGAAATAAGCCGTGTCAATTTGCTCATAGTCCAGCGTAATTACAGGTAAAGAGGAAATGCCATCAACGGCAATCAGGGCATTGGGATTATTTTTCCTCACCCAGGCAAAATCTTCCAGGGGCTGGCATGCTCCTGAACTGGTTTCATTATGCGTAAAAGAAATGAACTCCGAATCAAGAGGTATTATAGCTTCTCTTGGGTTGGGAACCTGCCCGAAGGGTGCTTCTTCGATTACAACGTTTTTGCCCATTCGTTTGGCACAGGCAGCGAATTTTCCAGAAAATGCACCACTGACAAAATGAAAGCTGTTTTTTTCAACCAGATTTTGAACGGCCCTTTCCCAAATTTCGGTCGCTGAAGAAGCGAATATGATGTGCCAGTCTTCAGGCAGGCCGAGTAATTCCCTTAATGAAGCAACAGTATCGGCATATATGACTTTAAATTTATCACTGCGATGTGACAATGATAAAATATCCTCTTTAAGGGCATTTTTAAGGTGTTCATGAACAGTAAAATACAGTTCAGTGGGGCCGGGAGTAAAATATAAATGCTTCATAATTATTTTTTTACCAGGAGCACAATATACAAATTAAATAGTTTTAACTTTGTGATAACCCAGGGGTTTGGGACACGTTTCTTAAACCTAACATTTATGAAATACCGAGTGAAGCCTTTTTCCAAAACCAGGCCTCAGCTTTTGCCTTTAGGTAAAAGTCCTCTGAAAAGGGGTTAACAGTGGAAGGTTGCGGATAGCGGGCAGCTCAAATCTTGTCTTTTGAGGTTTAATAAACCCGGCCAGACCCTTTGGGTTTTTTTCTACA
>JAOUKJ010000263.1 GCA_029882675.1 Cyclobacteriaceae bacterium | reverse complement strand
ATTAATGTTAGATTCAATAATCTGTTCAAATTTATGCCTGAATACATGCCTGATCTGTGCTTCGGCAATGTCGGTATCCCGATCATAAAGATAACTGAGCAGGCCCAATACCCACATATTCTTGCCACGTGTCGGGTTCTTTACTATTTTCAGACATTCCTTTTCCATAGGAATCAGATATACCCGATAGCCCCGTTCCTCAAAATCCTCATAAGCTTTTTCAAACTGTTGCTTTACAAATTCCGAATCATCTTCTCTCCACTTATCCTCCAACAACATGATCGTCCCCTTGGTAAAGGCATTTTGCTTGATGCGTGCATAAGGCACCTGTTCATTGAGGGCCACTACCAGATCAGCCTCGTCACCTGTATTGGTGATCTTTCCTGAACCTACCCTTATCCGAATCCCGGAAGCACTTTCTATGGTTCTGGCCGGAGGTTGAATTTCTGCCGGGATGATCTCCACAGTCCAAACCCCATTTCCCATTTTGGCTGAAATAGAGGCAAAGCTCTGTCCACATTTCTGTGCGCCCTCACCTGAATCACTAACTATTTCGACGATGTGTTCGCTAATTGGTATTTTCCTGTTCACTTTTGTGTCCGTGTTACCTGAAGCAGCTGATGATGTACTCATTTTTCCTTGTTTTAGCGTCCAATTTCACTAATTGACACATCAAACTTTATGATATAAATCAGTCTGTCAAATGATAATAAATTCTACACTTGTCAAACTGAACGCTCGTTATAAAACTGTATAAATTTCATGAATTTTTTCACCAATTAAAACCAACTGGTTAGAATAAAAATTGAGGACTGTCCAGAATGTGTGTGTTTTTATACACGGAAATGAAGATTCCTGCCTCGTCATTCGGCATCACTTCAAAAATTTCAGAGGTATCCGGCCGGACAAAAAGGAGAATTATCAACGGCCTGTTATTAATAATTATAGTATATTTGAAATAAAAAAAGCCCCTCGAAAGGGGCTTTTACGGCGTGGTGCTGAGTGGGCTCGAACCACCGACTCACGGATTTTCAGTCCGATGCTCTACCAGCTGAGCTACAGCACCGCCTTTGAAAAGTGGCACAAAAGTATATAATTTTATTTATGTCACAAACATTTTGACCATGATTTAAAAAAAAATGCAGCACATCAGCCAAATTGTTTTCATCATCACCCTGGGCGTCTTTGGCTTTCTGGCCTATAAACGCGTCTCTTTTCTTCGAAATTGCATTAATTTGGGCAAAAAAGAGCTCCCCGCAGGCAGCAAAGCCCAACGTCTTAAGGAAATGATCTTTATCGCCTTCGGACAAAAAAAAATGTTTAAAAAACCCCTGGCAGCCCTGCTTCACTTCTTCGTTTATTTCGGCTTTCTCATTATTAACATTGAAGTACTTGAGTTTATCATTGATGGCATCACGGGCCACCACAGGGTCTTTGCCCCTTTTCTGGGAAAATTATACCCTGTGCTTATGAATATTTTTGAGCTGCTGGCACTGGCGGTCATGGTATCATGCCTGATTTTTCTATCCAGAAGAAATATTTTAAAAATAAAACGATTCTGGTCTGCCGAAATGCAAAGCTGGCCCCGGCTCGATGCCAACCTTATTCTTGTTATTGAGGTCTTATTGATGTTGGCCATCATCCATATGAACACAGCTGATCAAATTCTTCAGGAACGAAATACACATTATACCGCCACAGGCAAATTATGGATAAGTAGCCTGATGATCCCTGCATTTACAGCGCTGGACACCGGCACCTTGATTTTCATTGAACGCTTTGCCTGGTGGTTTCATATTATTGGCATACTTGGCTTTGCCACTTATGTCACCTATTCCAAGCACCTTCATATTTTTCTGGCTTTTCCCAACACCTACTATTCCCGGTTCCGGCCAAAAGGCCATCTCAATAACATGCCCGACGTAACCCGTGAAGTAAGCTCCATGCTGGGTCTTCCCGGAGCAACGGCAACAACGGAAAACCCCGTTGAAATTGGCCGCTTTGGAGCTAAAGACGTCCATGACCTGACAGTGAAAAATATGATGGAAGCGTTCAGCTGTACGGAATGTGGCAGATGCACAGCCGAATGCCCCGCCAACCTGACCGGACGAAAGCTATCACCCCGGGCCATCATGATGGCCACCCGTGACCGGGCAGAAGAAATAATAAAAAATAAGATTGAAAATGAAGAAAAGTCTTTGTTGGACGGATATATAAGTCGTGAGGAAATCAATGCATGCACCACCTGTAATGCCTGCGTTGAAGCCTGCCCGGTAAATATCAGTCCGTTGGAAATCATTATGCAGTTGAGACGTTATATTGCAATGGAAGAATCCGGATCTCCTGCAGCATGGAACGTGATGTTTCAAAATATTGAGACTAACTTTGCACCCTGGAAATTTTCCGCGTCAGACCGGTTTACCTGGGCAGAAAACCAAGAATAAAAGGATATGGCAAAAGACATGAATATTCCCACGATGGCTGAAAAAACAGGAAAAGGAGAACCTGTGGAAGTCCTCTTTTGGGTAGGTTGTGCCGGTTCATTTGACGACCGATATAAAAGTGTAACCCTGGACATGGTGAAAATATTAAACCATGCCAAAATAAATTTCGCTGTTTTGGGTCCCGAAGAAACCTGCACCGGTGATCCTGCACGAAGGGCAGGAAACGAATTTCTCTTTCAAATGCAAGCAATGGCCAATATCCAGGTATTAAATGGTTATGAGGTTCATAAAATAGTGACCACCTGCCCACATTGCTTCAACACCCTCAAAAATGAATACCCCGAACTAGGGGGTAATTATGAGGTGATACACCATTCTACCTACATCCAACAGCTGCTGGATGAAGGAAAAATAAGTGTAGAGGGTGGTTTTTTTAAGGGAAAAAAGATAACCTACCACGATCCTTGTTATCTCGGCCGGGGAAATAACATCTATGAAGCTCCTCGCCGGGTACTGGAAGCACTTGATGCCGGGCTTGTGGAGATGAAAAACTGCAAAACGAAAGGGTTGTGTTGCGGTGCCGGAGGGGCACAGCTTTTTAAAGAACCGGAAAAAGGCGACGAAGACATCAATATACACCGTACTGAAGAAGCTGTAAACACAGGGGCAAACATTATTGCTACAGGTTGTCCTTTCTGCCTTACGATGCTTTCTGATGGAATAAAGAACAAAGAACTTGAAAATAATGTTGAAGTAAAGGATATTTCGGAATTAATAATAAAAGACATTAAATAATCGTTTAAAAATATGCATGTACCATTTAACAATATGCCTGCTGAATCGCGCGTATGGATATACCAGGCCGACCGGCAACTCAGTGAAGAAGAAGTAAGTGAAATAAGGGCAGTGGCGGAAAATTTCACGGCGCAATGGTCCGCACACTCCAGGGATCTGATGGCCTCCTGCGATCTTATAAAAAACCGTTTTCTTATCCTTGCTGTAAATGAACAGGCCCATAATGCTTCAGGATGTTCAATCGATGCCTCTGTGCGTTTTGTCCAGACACTGGAACAAAAATATCAGTTATCCTTTCTGGATCGGCACATTATTTGTTTTGAAGAAACTGATGGCAGTCTTTTCAGCCTGAGCAGAAAGGATATTCCGGAATCGGTAGAAAACGGAAGGGTGACTGAAAACACATTGACTTTTGACAATCTGGTATCGAGCATCGCTGATTTTAATTCCAAATGGAAGAAAAAAGCCGGAGAAACATGGCTAAAAAAATATTTTAGTAATTTGCATAAATCTGTACTAAACTAAAACCTGTAACATGACTGGCTGGAACAAATTGTTCACACTTTTTGCCCTCACAATACTCTGGTCTTGTGGCGCGGAAAAAGCTGCTCAAAAGAAATTTAACCTGGGGGAATATCAGGTGGCTATTGAAAAGTATGGAAACATCCTTTCAAAAAACAATAACCACCCTGATGCCAACTATTTTGTAGCTGAGGCGTACCGTATGTCCAACCGGGCAAGACTAGCGGAACCCTACTACAAAAAAGCCCTTTCAAGTGGAGTGAGAAACGACAGCATTGAGATCAACTATGCCTATGCACTAAAGGCAAATGGCAAATATGAAGATGCCAAGCAAACCATTGAGGCCTATCTGAAAAGGGCCAAAGACGAGGACATGATCAGACGGGCAAATGAAATAGCTACCGGTTTGGAATCTTTGGATCAGATAAAAGAAATAAAAAATTATTACAAGGTAAAAAACCTTCAGGATATTAATACACCGGCTACAGAATACAGCCCGATATATAATAATGGCTATTTGTATCTCACTTCAAACCGCGACAATGATAAAATTTATAAAGCGACCGGACAGGGTTATACCAATATTTTCCGTGTAAAAACCAAAGGCGCAAACGTAGATATCAGCTCCTTTGAGGCATTGAGCGAAGCCATTAATACCATAAACATTAACGAAGGGACAATCACCTTTAGTCCGGATGGTAAAATTATGGTATTTGCGCGAGGCAACGGATCCAAGCGTAATAGTGGTTATGATGTTGACCTTTATATGTCCAGAGAGCGCAATGGACAATGGACAGCGCCCCAAATGCTGGGTACGGCTGTAAACCAACCCGATAGCTGGGAGTCCTGCCCGGCTTTCAGTCGTGATGGACGTACGCTATATTTTGCCTCCAACCGGAAAGTTGAAGGCGCACAAGGTGGTGTAGACCTGTATTCAGCACGAATGAGCTCCAGAGGCCGTTTTAGCAAAGCCCAGAACCTAGGACCAGCCATCAATACTTCAGGAAATGACATGTTCCCCTACATTAGCGATGACGGTCACCTGTACTTCGCCTCTGACGGCCACCCCGGTTTTGGAGGCCTTGACTTGTATAAAGTCACCCGGAGCAGCGGGCAACTTGAAATTGAAAATCTCGGAGAGCCCATGAATTCATCAAGCGATGACTTTGGTATTTACCTTTTTAAAATGGATCGCGGTTTTTTTGCCAGTAACCGGGAAAGCGGGAAGGGCGATGACGACATCTACACCTTTGTCAATGAAGATCCCGACCTCAAAATTATCAATTATTACCTCAGTGGTATTACCATGACAAAAGATGATGATGACAACATGGTCGTTTTGCCAAATACGAATGTGAAGATACTGGATTACAATAATCAAATCCTTGACGAGACGACCACCGGGTCTAATGGTGAGTTTGTGTTTCGCGTATATGAGCATGAAAACTACAATCTTATTGGGGAAAACAAAGAAGGAAATGCCAAATACCTCACATCACGGATCCTGTTTACGACAGTAGGTAAGGGCGTAAACCGCGACACACTTACCCAACTCACCACAGATATTACTTACGACACCTTATTGTTATTGGAAAAACAGGAGGTGAACAAAATATTTGTTCTTGAAAATATATACTATGATCTGGATCGTTGGGAAATACGGTCTGATGCAGCCATTGAGCTGGACAAACTCGTTACACTACTTTCAGACAATCCTGAAATAAAAATTGAGCTCAGTTCGCATACCGACTCCCGGCAATCAGACTCATACAACCAGCGCCTCTCCCAGCGAAGAGCCAAGTCTGCCGTAGACTATCTGGTAGAACAGGGCATAGATCCCATCAGGCTGGTTGCCAAAGGGTATGGTGAAAGCACTCCCTTTAGTATTAAAAGTGAAAATGGAAACGAAATTGTCCTTACAGAGGCTTTTATCAATTCTAAAACAGACATTGATGAGCGGGAAGAGCTACACCAGATGAACCGGCGGACTGAATTTAAGATATTGGAAATCACCGAAAGTGATGAGAATTTTAATGAGGATCGCTTTTTCGACAACAATTAGCCTTACGCGTGGTTGTTTTTATCAACCCAACTGATTTGTTCCGAAATACAGCAAAAGAATCATAGGTTTTTTTGTATATAAAATAACAGATTGTCTAAATTTGCAGACCTTTGAAAGAAGTAAGGAGCTTTCCGGAGGCAACTTTGAAAAGGGGTATTAGCTCAGTTGGTTTAGAGCGCTTGCTTGACAGGCAAGAGGTCACTGGTTCGAATCCAGTATATCCCACAACTTTTCTTTTTTTATTTACCTCCTTTACTCATTTCAGATTTTTGTTTTTAAATTGGCATAAACATAGCCAATCCCAATGCACAATAAAGCCTGGTTATTGCCACCGGTTTCATTTTGATAAAAGAAACCTATTACCTTTT
>JAOUKJ010000262.1 GCA_029882675.1 Cyclobacteriaceae bacterium | reverse complement strand
TTCGTAAAAAAGGCCGTTGCCGGCGTTTCAGCCGTATTGAACAATATCTTTTTTGATGTGGGTAAATACACCCTTCGGTCTGAATCTGAGGTGGAGTTGAACAAGGTAGTTCGTTTTGTTCAGGACAACCCGGGGATGAAAATAGAAATACAAGGCCATACAGATGATACCGGTGATAAAAAAGCCAATCAATTGCTGTCAGAAAACCGGGCCGCTGAAGTATTTAAGTACCTGATCAATAAGGGCATCAATGAAGAGGTGCTGCAATACGTCGGAAAGGGAGAAGAGGAACCCCTTGCGTCCAATGATACCGAAGAAAATAAACAAAAAAACCGGCGTATTGAATTTAAAATCATTGAGCATTGATTCAATCCTTTTTGGGTTTGCAGAGAATGCTGAATCTATATTTTTGGCTAAAAAGTCACATTGTACCATTAAGGCATAATCCGTATTTTTTTGTGACATTATTTTTCATAAACATTAATAAAAATAGCTCCGAAGGTTTTTTGTGATGCTCAGATTTTGTGAAGTGAAAAGTGCTAATATTAAAATAAACCGGGCATTTGTATGTTTTGAATTTTGAAATCCAACAAATCGATAATTTTAATTTATGGGGTTAAAAAATCTGCATATGCCTAGGTATATGTGGTTTACAATAAAATGAGGGTAAAAAAAAGATATAAATTTTTTATTTATCGTATTATTTGATGAAAGTGGGTATTTGTATCGCTTTTAATGACAATGTAAATATTACCCCCAATATGGGGGATGAAACACCATGAAAAACTCCCCTTTATTTCGGTATTTAGTTTGTTTAATAGTACTGGATTTTATTTCTTTACACTTTGGAAAGGCGTAATGCCCTTATTTTAAACTTAAACTAAAACGTAATGAGGAAAAATTTACTCTTGACATGTGCGTTTGTGTTGATCCTTTTTACCGGACTCTCAGCACAAGATCGTACCATATCAGGTAAGGTCACCTCCGCTGAAGACGGCGAGGCCCTCCCTGGTGTAAGTGTACAGGTAAAAGGTACAACACAAGGGTCTGTGACCGATGTGGATGGTATCTACAATGTGACTGTCCCCGCAGAGGGGGCTACGCTGGTGTTCTCTTTTATCGGGCTGAAATCCCAGGAAATCGCTGTGGGTAGCCGCTCAGTAATTGATGTCGTAATGGACGCGGATGTTACCCAGCTTTCGGAAATCATCGTCTCCGGTGTGGCAGCAGAAACGCCAAGGGAGAAACTGACGGTTTCTGTAACAAAGGTTTCCGCGGAATTAATCAATCAGGTACCATCCATGTCGGTGGCCGGATCGCTCTCTGGTAAAGTATCCGGTGTGCGGATAAGCAGCCAGAACGGTACTCCCGGAGGTGGCGCTGACCTGATGTTGCGTGGTGATAATAACCTGGGCGTAGGTTCATCACCGCTGATCATCATGGATGGAATTATCCTGGAAGGTGGTATCTCAGATATCAACCCCGATGACATCGAATCCATCGAGGTGGTAAAAGGAGCTTCGGCTTCCTCCCTCTACGGTTCACGTGCTGGTAATGGTGTGATTGTAATCTCCTCCAAGCGGGGCAACAGGCTCAACGTAGGACAAGCCGAAGTTACTGTAAGAAATGAACTCGGTTTTCAGGAACTCGAAAGGTATATTGACCTTGCCGAGCACCATGCTTTTACACTGGCCTCTGACTGGACAAGTGCTAAAGACTATACCAAGTTTGATGGAGTAACATACCCCGCAGGTTATAAAGGAGGATTTGATCCCGATGTAGCCGGTAGCCGTGCCCTGGATACCGACCACTATATGGACAATGATTTTGGACTGGTAATTGACCATCAGGATGCCCTTTTTAGACGCGGAATGAATTATACCAACTATGTTTCGGTAGGTACAAGGACAATGAATTCCAATATCTTCGCTTCCTTTGAAAACAATAAGCAGGAAGGGATTATTGAAAATACTGACGGTTATGGAAGACAAAACTTCCGCTTGAATTTCGACACCCATATTTTTGACTGGTTGAAATTATCGGCGAGTAACTTAATTGCCAACACCAGTTCACAGTTTCCGGCCAATGGGGGCGGTATTTTCTTTGATATTGTATTGGCTGAACCCGACAATAACTTGTTCCTGGACAACCCGGACGGCCAACCTTACTATCTGCGCCACAACCAGTGGAGCAATGAGGAAAACCCACTGTATTACACCTGGAAGATAAAGCGTGATCAAAAAAGGAAAAGGTTATTGACCAATTATAACCTGAAGGCCGATGTGACCGACTGGTTTAATATTGAGGGTTCCTTTTCTATGGAAACAATAAAAGAAACATATAGTAACTATCACCCCAAAGACACCTGGCAAATAGGCGGGACTGATCCGATTGGAATACAATATTCGGATGGATATTTGTATGAGAGGCGTAGAGACTGGAACACGCAAAGAGCACAAATTACAGGTAATTTTGATCAGCAATTCGGTGATCTGATTGCCCGGGGTAAACTGAGTTACCTGTATGAAAATGTCGAATTTGATATGATGTCTGCGGAGGGTTATGACTTTATTTATGGAGGTTTACCAAGCCTACGGAATTTTCCTAATGACCGAACATCTGTAAATAATGAAGATGGTGATTTAAATGAAGTTTTAAATGGACAAAAAAGACAGGAAATTGCCCAAAATGTTTTTGTAATAGGTTCGTTGGATTACAAGGATAAAATCCTATTTGATGGAATGTACCGTTATGATCAGTCTTCTTTGTTTGGCGTGAACGAACGCGCAAGGGGATACTATCGGGTTTCCGGCGGGTATCGGATTTCTGAGGATGTTGAGATTCCCGGAATACAGGAGCTGAAAATCAGATCAGCTTATGGAACGGCTGGAATTCGTCCTGCATTCTATTATCAATACCAAATATTTAATTGGGCGGGTTCCAAGGCTAATGAATGGCAGAGCGGAAATAAAAATTTAAAACCATCTAACACCGCTGAATTTGAAGTGGCCCTGAATGCGCGCTTCCTCGAAAGGTTTAATTTTGAGGCTATTTATGCTAATGCGCTAACTACTGATCAATTCTTAAGACAACCTCTCGTTTCTGCTGTATTTGGTTTTAACAACCAATGGGTAAATGCAGGTGATGTAGAGGCTACAACCATCGAGATAAATCTGGGAGCCAAGGTAATCAATACAGATGATATCCAATACGATGCGGGGATCACTTTCACAAAAACCGAGCAAATGATTAAGAAGCTGGACATTCCGGCTTATCAGTCAGGCCCGGACGGTTTGTGGTATATTAAAGAAGGTGAGCCTTACGGTGCCATTTACGGATATGACTGGGTGAGAACCCTGGATCAGATGACAGCCCAGCTGGGTGAAACTGAAACCATTGCAGACTATGCTTTGAATTCCGAAGGGTATGTCATCGAGGCCGGTACGGAAGGAACAGTCAATGAAGCACCTATACGTCTGAAAGATGAAAACGGTGACGATGCTTTTGTACAGATTGGTGATGGTAACCCGGACTTCTATATGGGTATCCGCAATAACTTTACCTGGAAGGGCGTGAATTTATACGTGCTGCTCGATTGGAAACAGGGCGGAGATGTATACAACCGGAAATCGCAATGGCTGACCAGGGATGACCGCAGTGGAATCCTGGATATGTCAGATGTTCCTGATGGTGAAAAGAAAGCTTTTGACTATTTCAAAGGATTTTATGATGTAAACAGTAATAATGCCTACTGGGTTGAAGATGCCAGTTTCATCAAAATCAGGGAGGCTGCACTGGGATATAGTGTTCCGGCAAGTATGCTTGAAAGTGTGACCGGTGGCGCCCTGAATGGAGCAACACTGAAACTCATCGGTAGGAATCTGCTGACATTCACTAAATACTCAGGTTATGACCCTGAAGTAGGTAGTATCAGAAACCCATTTGACGGTACAGGTACTTACCCGAATTTCAGGAATTATTCCGTATCATTAACTTTGAAGTTTTAATTAGAAAATGATTATGAAAATATTCAATAAATATTCATTCCTTGTCCTGGCCTTACTCACGATGCTGTTTAGCTGTGAAGACCTGGACGTTGAAAACACGAACCAGCCGGATTCATTTAAAGTATATAGTTCGGCAGTAGACATGGTGGGGCTTAGTGGTGCCTTATTTAACACCTGGTATCATGGCACGCACGAGTACGATGGCGCCGGACTGATGTTCAATACAGCCGCTGATAATACCACTTGCTCCTGGGGAAACCAGGCCATGCGCGACATGTCATGGGAGCCCAGGAAAGCCTGGGATAATTCACCCAACTATAGCTATGAGGGTGTGTCCAAATATCTTTTTGATAAAGTATTCTCGGCCAACTATACGGCAAGGGTTATTCTTAAAAGGATAGAAGAGGGGATGGATTTTGGTGAGGACGAAGCCAAAGTAAAGGCTATGTGTAAGTTTATTCAGGGCATTTCTCATGGATACATCGGATTAGTCTTTGACAAAGCATATGTAGTTACTGAAGATGTTTTTGATGATGAACTGGCAAGTCTTGAGTTAGTACCCTATACTGATTTGAGAGACCAGGCCATTAAATCACTTGACGAGGCTATCGCGATTGCCAATGCTTCTTCCTTTACAATTCCGGCAGGCTGGTTGGGAGGTGACACAGAATACACCAGTGGTCAGCTCGCACAAATTATCAATTCGTTTGCCGCCAGAATTTTGTCTTACACCCCCCGAAGCAAAGCTGAAAACGGTGCTGTGGACTGGGCCAAAGTGAAAAATTACGCTGATAATGGAGTGTCTTCTGATTTTGTTATCCAGGGTGACGGTTGGAATGAATGGTACAATGAGCACATGATTTACAGTGTTTATCCCGGATGGGGTAGAACGGACATGCGGATTATCAATATGATGGATCCGGGTCAGCCTGCCCGATGGGAAGATCGCGCAGACTTTCCCCATCCTGCTGAAACTGCCGCAGGCAAAGCGGGTGTAGACCAACGGATATATTCCGATTTCCAGTACCTGTCTTCAAATAACTTCAGAACTGAAAGGGGTTATTACCACTTCTCTAACTACAGGTTATCGCGTTATGATTATTTCATAGGCCCATGGACTGGTGATATGCCCGAAATTTATGTTGCCGAAAATGATATGCTAAGGGCAGAAGCCCGGATGCATCTGGGTGACCTTTCAGGCGCTGCAGATATTATCAATGCAGGCACCAGAGTGACCCGTGGTGGACTGGCTCCAGTAGCTGTAGATCAGGCAGCAATCAATGCTGCTATCCATCATGAAAGACAAGTTGAGTTGTCTTGCACCGGTTTGGGTATTCAGTTCTTCGATATGCGGAAAGATGATATGCTCCAAAAGGGTACCATTTTGCATTTGCCTTTACCGGCCAAAGTACTTGAAATTCTGGGCGACCCCAGGCCTTTCTATACTTTCGGAGGTACGGATAATGCGGATGGGCTTGGCACCTCAAGTGGCGGTTGGTTTTAAAAGTCATTAGAAAACAAAAACACGAAAAAATGAAATTTAGAATAATATATTCATTGTTTATAACAGCCACCCTGGCTTCTTGTTGGGGTGATGATTTTGAATTCGATTATGACCCGAATGCCGTAGTGCCTAAAGTTCAGAATATGGCGGGCCCTACCGAAGCTATTTCAAACGGTTTTGGTGAAAACACCTATACCTGTGCTCCCCGGAGTGGATCAACATTTGCATGGACGGTAACGGGTACCGGTGCTACGATTACAAATCCGGAGCCTTATACGGCTGTGGTTGTATTTAGTGAAACTTCTGAAAATGGTACCGCTATTGTTTCTGTTGTCGAAACGGCGTCTAATGGTAAATCTTCGGAAGCAGCAGAGATAGAAGTGGCATTATCAGGTTATTGTCCGCTCAATGCCGGTGCTTTTGTGGGTACCATTGTAACGACAGATGACGATTGTGGCTATACAACCAGTGGCGTGATAAGCCTGGGTAGTGGTGCGAACGATCTTGTCATTGACGGAATAATGGATGCGCAGGTACAGGATTCATGGGGCGAAGTTTATGATGCCGGTGTAGGTAATGATGGTAATGTTCATATCACGCTGAATGAAGATGGTACCGCAGTGATACCTTCTCAGCACATGGGTACCACCGATAATGGCTCTTGGGAATACTGGATCAGGG
>JAOUKJ010000866.1 GCA_029882675.1 Cyclobacteriaceae bacterium | reverse complement strand
GTTTGGCAAAAGGATTGAAGAACTTGAGATAAAGTAGAACGAAAAACACATCGCTTAATAAATATTTTTTCCGCCTGTCAGACAACATCCTCGCACCTGGCAAACGACACTAACATGATCCTTTTTAATCAATTTGCTTATATTCTTAAATCCGCAAGCGGCTTCAAAAAACATTTAATAATGTTTCAAATCTAACGGAATAATAAGTTTTTAATCTATAGACCACTCACTTATTCAAGTACACCAAAAATAGTATATTTTAAATATTTTCCCGCCTCCCGATAGGGCATGACGGGCGGGAAAACGCCTTTTTCTTTAATGCCCAAAATACGCTTGCGGATTTTAGGTATATTATCAAACCTTGGGTATTTTCCATGGTTTCCTATACTCCGGCAATAATAACCCATTGGCCTGTTCATCCCCTTTAAATTGTTTGGTTGTGTTATCCCAGAAAACCTTTCGGCCTGTTTTAAACGCGATATTTCCCATATGGGCATTTACTGCCGCCAGGCTACCCACATCAGTATTGCAACGGGGCTGTTCCCGTGATTTAATACACTCTACAAAGTTTTTGGTATGTGCATCCAGGCCACTGCCCAGGTTGGAATGATACGGTAATTTTTCGGTGAGGTATTCTTTCTTTTCCGGTGGTCCTCCCACCTCAGGAAAAACCTCCCATCCACTGCGATCTACCACCATGGTACCCTTGTTGCCGACGAATTCTATACCGTGATTGCGATTGTGGTGGATCCCATCAATGCCCACTGCATGATCCCACAACATAATAAAATCATCGTACTCATAAATGGCCTGTTGTGTGTCGGGTGTCTCCATGGCATCATCGGGATAGGCAAACTTACCACCTGATGACATGATGGATTTGGGCGCCACGGCATTCATTCCCCACAGGGCAATATCCACCAGATGCACACCCCAGTCGGTCATCAGGCCACCGGCATAATCCCAGTACCAACGAAAGTTAAAATGAAAGCGGTTGGGATTGAAGGGCCTTTTGGTAGCCGGCCCCAGCCAGAAGTCATAATCTACGCCTTCAGGTGCCGGGCCATCAGGTTTCACCGGAATGCTCTTCATCCAGCCCATATAGGCCCAGACCTTTACCGTCCTGATCTTGCCTATGGCACCGGAATGAATATAGTCTATCGCATGCTGAAAATGTGGCGTACTCCGCTGCCATTGTCCAATCTGCACCACGCGATTATATTTATTTGCAGCCTTTTGCATAATCATGCATTCGCCGATGCTATTGGCAAGGGGCTTTTCTGAGTAAGCATCGAGCCCCACCTCACAGGCATCAACAAATGGAAGACAATGCCAGTGATCGGGTGTGCCAATCACCACGGCATGGAGGTCTTTGTTTTCCAGCAATTTCCGGTAGTCTTTGTAAAGTTTTGGCTTTTTGCCCGTGATTTTTTCCACATCTGCGGCTCGCTCATCCAATACACTTTGGTCTACATCGCAAAGGGCAATGCAATCCACCTCTGCATTTTTGAGCAAGGAATTCATGTCAGCCCATCCCATGCCCTTACAACCAATCAGG
>JAOUKJ010000261.1 GCA_029882675.1 Cyclobacteriaceae bacterium | reverse complement strand
CATAGGCCCTGGATTGTTCTGCATAGGCTACACCATAGGCACCGGGAGCGTCACGGCCATGATCAAGTCGGGCAGCCAGTACGGGATGCAATTGTTGTGGGTGCTGTTCCTGAGCGCTTTTTTTGCATGGGCGCTGATGGAAGCCTTTGGGCGGTTTGCTGCCGTTACCGGCGACACCTCCATCCATGGCTTTAAAAACAGGCTGAAAGGAGGTCGGTTTTGGTCCATTGTAGTCATCACAGGCGTGGTGATGGGGCAGTGGAGCTCATTGTCGGGTATTATGGGGCTTACCAGCAATGCCTTATATGAAGTATTACGGCTTTTTTTGCCCGGACTGGAAGAAAATAGTTACTGGGGGATATTGCTTATAGCCGTTGCCCTCCTGATCATCATGTATATTTTTCTTTGGGTAGGGCGGTATTCCTTTTTCGAAAAACTACTGGTCGTGTTTGTGACCATCATGGGTATCTCTTTTTTTATATCCATGTTTATCGTGCTGCCTCCTGCCGTGGAGGTCATCAAGGGGTTTGTCCCTTCCGTTCCGCCTGGTGGTGAGCTCATGGTGGCTGCCTTTGTAGGCACTACGATGGCGGCACCCACGTTTGTGGTGCGGCCATTAATTGTGAAGGAAAAAGGCTGGGGCCTTAGTGGTTTAAAAGACCAGTCGAGAGATGCCCTGATTTCAGCCGTGCTCATGTTTCTGATCAGCGCTTCCATTATGGTTGTCGCTACCGGCGTCATGTTTCACGAGGGGAATGTGTTAACGAAGGTGCTGGATATGGCTACAGCACTGGAACCCATGGCGGGTAAATTTGCCGTGGCCCTGTTTATGGTAGGCGCTATGAGTGCAGGGCTTTCTTCTGTTTTTCCCATATTGATGGTTCTGCCCCTGCTTTTGGGCGATTTCAGAAAAGGAAAAATGGACACCAGTTCTTCTACCTTCAGGGCGCTTACCGGTGTGGCTTGCCTTGTTGGCCTGACGGTTCCCCTGCTGGGGGCCAATCCCATCCTGGCTCAGATTGCCACGCAGGTGGCCAATGTTTTTATCCTGCCCGTGGTGATTGGAGGTATTTTGATTTTAATAAACAGAAATTCCATCATGGGGGAACATAAAGCAGGCGTTTTACTAAACGTGGCCCTTGGGGCCGCCCTGATCTTTTCCCTGATTATTTCCTACACCGGGATCATCGGATTACAAAATTTTATTGCCAATTTATAAACAGCCCGTCATGAGAAAAATTATACTTCTTTCCTTAGGTGTTCTCTTCATCGCTCCTTTTGTATTACAGGCACAGAAAAAAGACAATGACGAAAAAATACGCATTTCCCTGCAGCAAAGAGTACCCTCAAAGTTGGCTACAGGAGCTACCGTAATGGTAGGCGATATTCAGGAATGGGCTACCAATCAAACGGCTATTATAATTTGTGATATGTGGGACTGGCACTGGTGCAAGGAATCTGAGGGGAGGGTAGCTGAAATGGCTCCGTATATGAATGAGGTGGTGAAGACGGCGCGGGAAAAGGGGGTGTTTGTGGTACATGCCCCCAGTGACGTGATGGATTTCTACAAAGGACACAAAGGGCGTAAAATGGCCATGAAATACAAAAAGGGCCGGGCCAATGGCATGGTAAATGATGAGTTGCTGGATACCGAGAAAGGAGCCACCTGGCCCATCGATCAATCGGATGGGGGCTGTGATTGTGGCACCGATTGCAAGCAGGAATACCTGTGGAAAAGACAAATTGAGACCATTGAGATATTCGATGGGGATGCCATCAGCGATTCAGGAGTGGAGATTGGCAATATGTTTTATGAAAAGGGGATAAAAAATGTGATACTCATGGGGGTGCATACCAATATGTGTGTGATCAACAGAAGTTTTGGTCTGCGGAATATGGTGCGATTGGGCATGAACGTTGCGCTGATGCGCGACCTGACCGATACCATGTACAACCCGGAACGCTGGCCTCAAGTGGATCACTTTACCGGCAACAGCCTGATTGCAGGTTATATTGAAAAGTATGTATGTCCGACAATGGTCTCAACAGACCTTACGGGCAAACCCCAATACAGGTTTGAAGGCGACAAGCGGCCCCTGGTGGCTATGGTCATGGCAGAAAGTGAATACAGAAGCAATCAGCGATTGCCGGAATTGGCCCGGGAGCTTATGCTGAACCATGGGGTAAATTGTGAATTTGCCATTGGTAAGGCGGAAAAAGAGGGTGAAGGGCGTCATAATATTGAGAATCTGCAAATACTGAATGATGCGGATATGATGTTGGTTTCTGTGCGTAGAAGGGCACTGCCCCCCCACCAAATGGAGTGGATTAAGGGATTTGTTGCAGCAGAAAAACCTGTGTTGGGTATACGCACTGCCAGTCATGCCTTCGATGCCAAAAAGGAAATAGACGGACTTGCGCAATGGCCTGAATTTGACCAAGCCGTTTTGGGAGGCAACTACCACAATCATTATGGGGATACACCTGAAGGGACGGAGATCAGTGTGGTTCCCGGAATGGAAAACCATCCGTTGCTCCGGGAATTTATCGGCTTTAACAGCCCGGGATCGTTGTATAAAAATGCGCCGCTTGGCTCGGATCGTGTGCAGGTATTACTCACCGGACATATTGCAGGATATCCTGCTGAACCCGTTCTCTGGCTGAACAATACGGAGAAAAATAAAGTAGTGTGTACTTCCCTGGGCCACTGGGATGACTGGGAGAATGAAGGTTTTCGGAGGTTAATGGTTAATGCAGTGAAGTATTTGCTTGATACGCCGTGATGATGATGGCCGGAATACTATTGGAGTACGAATGAATCCGGACATGCGGTGGAGGACAGAGGCGGAAAATGAAGTAAAGCGGCAGGGAAGTATGAGTCCTCATGATTTAGGTGGATAAGTTTCTTCAATCCAAAATCAAAGGGAAGTCATGCCCTCGGCTAAAAGTACTTGGAAACTGTGGAGAGCCTTTGTACTTTCTGGAATATTCAGGCACCTGATCATCGAGAAAAGATTTGAGTTCATAGACGGTGATCTTGTTGTCCAGGGGTGCTCCGTCAGCCCGCCCACTGAAGGCTTCCAGGATCATATAGGTAAACAACCCGTGCCCCAGTTCTTTAAACTCGGCGGCTGTCTGCTCGCTTCCGGCTGCCGCCAGCACATGGATACCCGCACTGCGCGAAAGTTGTGCCAGCGCTTTTTCTTCGGCTGCCCCGCGCTCGGCAAGGAGCGCTGTTGAACCCCCGGAATGACATGCATCGATTACCATGACCTGCTTCAGGGCCTTTATCTGCCTGAATTGGGCCTGCAAAGTATCTGCACTCAGGGCTTCCGCTTGCAGGGCCTCCTGTTCATATAGCCGGGTATTGTCGGTCGGGATGAAATAAAAAATATTGTTGACGATGCTCCCATGGCCGGCATAGAAGAAAAAAAACACATCATTTGGGCCAATGTCCTTTTTTATTTCCCCCAGCTGTTGAAGGATATTTTCACGGGTGGCGTCTTCGTCATACAAATCGTGTACGAGGATGTCCCGGTAGAGTTTTTTTGTTCTTTTTTTGAGTTCAGCCACAAAGGCCTCGGCATCATCGCGGGCGTAGTTAAGGTTGAGCGCCGGATTTTTGTACGCATTGATGCCAATGGCCAGGATATAACAATTGGCAATGGGCAAATCGCCGGGAATAGTAATATTGAGGTTCTGCACACGTGATTCAATTCTCCCCTGGCTAAAGGCCGAAACGGAGATGTCATTAAACCCGGGAACCAGGGATACTTCATATATTTTTACAATAGATTTTCCTTTCTTATTTATTTTTTCCAGATCTTCCCGGTCGTCAATGATGCGCTTGCCATTTTGAAGTACCTTGATTTCTTCTACACCGCCGCCGGTATTCGTGATCCTCATCATAAGTTCTACTTTTTTCACTCCTTCAGGGTAGGGCGGCTTTGGCGACATAATTTCAATAATCGGTGGGGGATATTGTTTCAGTTTATCGATAAGCCCCATGCCGCCGGCATCCCGTGTAGCCGGTTTGCCCAGGTTGTTGAGCAGCCCCGGACTGTAATATTCATCATAAAAGCGCTCTATATTATAGCTTTCGGTACCTCTGACGAAGAAGACGGATTTCCGGGCCCCGTCAGTGGCGTAGAATTTGCCATCCGGGACTTTAACCAACCAATCTTTTTCCCCGGTGAATATATGGGTGAACAATTCAAGACCATGATCTATGTCCCAGCTTTTGGTGGCCCCATCGCGCCCGGCGGTGAATAGTTGGTTTGTTCCCATCCTGAAATTGACTGCTGTAACAGCACCATTATGTCCGGAGAAAGACATCACTTCCTTTCCGGTAAAGGTTTCCCAGATACGGGCCGTCTTATCCCCTGAGGCCGTAGCCACCATATTACCATCCGGACTAAAAGCCACATCATATATCTCCCTGTCGTGACCCCCGTACCGTGCAGCGAGGAGCCCTGTGTTGAGATCCCATAATTTAGCCAGCCCGTCCCAGCTTCCTGAAAGGAGGTATTTTCCATCGGGACTGTAATCCAATGAGACCACATGGTGGCGGTGGCCAATAAACTCCCGCACGGGCAGGCCGGTATCTAGTTCGGTCATCAGTAATTTCTGATCCAGCCCACCTGTGATCAGGTAAAGCCCGTTGGGCGTAAAAGACACCTCTACCGGGGCACTGTTACCGTGCGGCTTATACCTTCCGGTGGGTCGGCCGGTGGCACTATCCCAGGTCACAACAAGCCCGTCCCAGCCACCAGTGGCGAGTTTTGTCCCATCGCGACTGTAGGCCACTGAAAAGAGTACATCTGCGTGGTATTTAAGGTGGTGGATCCGTTCTCCGGTTTCCAGATTCCATACTCCTGCCGTACCATCGGCGGAGGCCGTGGCCAGGTGTTTGCCATCCGGACTAAAGGCCAGGTCGATGACAGTGGCCTTGTGTCCGATAAAATCCCGCACAATGCGGCCGGTATTGATATCCCAAAGGCGGGCAATGTTGCCCATTTTACCGCGGGCAACGTATTTCCCGTCCGGGCTGACCATCTCTGCATTGATGTTCTTTACCCAGGTACGTATATTTTGTTTCAGGCTGTCTTCAAACGCATTGACAAGGCCGGAAAAGGTCTTTATTGTTTTGTGACTCCGCACATCAATGATGCGGATGGTTTTATCGCGACCGCCCAGTGCTACCAATTGGCTGCTTTGGCTAAAGGCATTTATTTCATTCCCGTAGCTACCAAACTCAAAAACAGGTACTCCTGTTTTTAAATCATAATACCTGAAGACATGCTGCTCTAAACCGGAAAAATAATTGCCCCGAATCCCGAATCCTACCCGGGAAAAACCACGTTTGGCGGGAAAAGCACTTATCATTCGCCCGTTGCCGGTACTCCAAATCCGTACCGAATCCCGGCTGGCTCCGGTAATAAATGTTTTTCCATCCGGCGAAAAAGCCACACTGGTCATGCAACTCGAACAGGAGCCTTTCCCTCCTTTTACACGGAAAATTTCTTCGCCTTTTTTCAGGTTCCACAAAATAGCTGTCCGGTCACCAATACCAGTGAGTAGGTATTTTTCATCAGGGGAAAGGGCCAGTGAGACCTTGCATTCCCCGGCATAGCAACCAATTTTTTCGCCGGTCAATTGGTAAGAAATGGTTTTTGTTTCCAAATCCCAAATGGTGGCATTGTGTGTTTTTCCACCTGTGATGAGGTGTTTTCCATCACCTGTAAACAGGGCATTGTTGATGAAGTCGTCAGCAGGTTTAAAACGGTGAATAAGGGCCCCGCTATTTAAATTCCAGAGCCGGGCAGAACTGTCCATATCTACCGTGATAATAAATTTATTGTCCGGACTAATGGCCAGGTCGCTAATGCCGTTGATGCTTCCTGTAAATGTGCGCAACTCCCGCCCGGTACTGAGTTCCCATAATTTGGCTGTCCGGTCCTGACTACCCGAGACCAACAATTTCCCATCGCTCGAAAATGCCAGGGTGGTTATGGCTTCATAATGGCCTGTCTGTACGACGGTTTCAAGGGGTAATTCCTGACCTATTGACCTTTGCAAACTCGTGTGTAGGATGAAACAAATACAAAAAAGCCGGTAAATATTTAACTTGTAGTTCACGGCAGGAAGGGTTTTAAAGGGTTAATATAGAAAAATATTAGCAAAAATCAATGCTTAATCGT
>JAOUKJ010000865.1 GCA_029882675.1 Cyclobacteriaceae bacterium | reverse complement strand
AAAAAGCTCTTCAGCCACCTTCTTTCCAATCAAATGTATTTGTTTGCTTTGGCTATTTTTATCGTCGTTATTGGGGCGGCAACAATTATTGAAAATAATTATGATACCGTAACAGCTAAATTGTTGATATATCATGCCTGGTGGTTTGAACTTTTAATGCTCTACCTGATTGTATTATTTATTTTGAAGGTAATAAGGGAAGGATTTGACATTAAAAAAAAATATCCCCATCTGGTCTTTCATTTTTCATTTATCTTACTTTTCATCGGTGGAGGTGTTACTCGTCATTTCGGTTATGAAGGTACGATCCATATCATTGAAAACGAGGCTGTTAACGTGTTATATACCGCTAAACCCTATTTTCAGGTACGCGTTCCCGAAGAACAGGCTGAATTTACAAGTAAAGATCCTTTGTATTTTTCACAACTACAGGACAATGATTTCCATTTTGAATTTAAGGTAAAGGAAGGTGCTTCCCTTACGGTTGATTATCTGGATTACATTTTTTATGCTAAAAAGTCAAAGGTAAAAGAAGAGTCTGATAGTGGGGACTTTAATTACATTCCCGGAACTGATCGGGAAAGTGATCAGGATGCCCTATACGTAAATTTAACATGGAAGGGTAAACCGTATAAAACGGTTTTATTGTATCAGGATACTTTATACATACAACCTTTCAGGAAATTTAACTTCGATGGTACTATCTTGGAATTGACCTACGGGCCAAAGCCCAGGCAATTGCCTTTTTCGATTAAACTGAAAGACTTTAAGCTGAGCAAGTACCCCGGCACAGCTATTCCCTCAGCCTCTGAAAGCAGGGTGGTGTTAATTGATGAAAGGAACAGTGATGTCGCAGAGAAGGAGTATATTATTGCGAAAAACCAGGTGCTGGATTATGATGGTTATCGCTTCTTCCAAACTTCCTATGATGACGATGAGAAAGGAACCATTTTATCCGTTAATTATGATTATTACGGCACCCGAATCACGTATCTGGGTTATATTTTTATGACGCTGGGATCCATTCTGATCCTTGTTTCCAAAAATTCGCTCTTTTCTAAATTAGATAGTAAAATTAAAGAGGTGAGGGCCAAAAGAAAGGCCATTATCCTTACTGCTTTTTTTGTTGCCGGCACATGTACTGCGGGCTATTCTCAAAAGCCCATTCAAAAGCCCATAAGTCATGATCATGCTGAAAATTTCGGCCAGCTTTTGGTTCAAACCTATGATGGAAGGTTTTCAACGGTACATTCACTGGCCATTGATGTGATTCATAAAATATCCGCTAAGGACAAAGTGAATATTAGCGGGAAAGGTGAAATGGATGCGATGCATCTTTTTATGGACATTGTTGTTGATCCCGATTTTTGGAAGGATCAGAATATTATTATCGTCCGTGAAAAAGCACTTCGAAAAATGCTCGGAATATCGGGCAAACACGCATCTTTTAATCAATTTTTTTACCCCAATAATGATTATAAACTTGAAAAAACAGTCAAAAACGCGTATAAGAAAAAGGCATCCGAACAAACGGCCCTGGACAGGGAACTGATCCGGGTT
>JAOUKJ010000864.1 GCA_029882675.1 Cyclobacteriaceae bacterium | reverse complement strand
AGATGACATAGCAATACACTTTTATAAGCATCCTTATAATCAGAATTGGGTGTGGTTTGCCCATCAATACTATCCAGGAAATTAGCCATATGGTCTTTGTCCAGATCAAATCCTCCCCCCTGTTGGTCTATCACCGTATTACTGGTGGTGTCTGCCTCTTTGATTAAATTGTTTTTCTGATCAAACACCTTATACGAATTATTGTTGATCTCCAACGTGCCGTTTTCGCCATGAAAAGATACCCCGGAGCCCATATCATTAATGCCTCTGCGGTTGCAGCTCCGGCCTTCCCACATGATACTTTTGCCGTCATTAAAATCAAAAGTAGCCAATTGGGTATCTGGTGTTTCCCAGTCATCATTATATTGGTAACGCCCACCGGTAGAATACACTTTTTTCGGAAAGTCTACCTGTAGGCCCAAACGAGCCAGGTCTATGAAATGCGTTCCGTTGTTGAGCAATTCGCCCGTTCCCCAGTGCCACCGCCAGTGCCATTCATAAGGCAAAAGATTATCCAGGTAGTCTTTTCGCGGGGCCGGTCCCTGCCACAAATCAAAATCCAGTTCTTTGGGCACTGCCACTACTTTTCCTTTGCCAATTGTAGGCCGGGTATTGCTGTACCATGTTCGGGAATAATACACCCGGCCTATTATACCTTCATGCAATAATTTAATAGCCTCCTGTACACGAGGCCAGGAACGACGCTGGTTACCCATTTGAACCACTTTTCCGTATTTCTGTGCTGCTTTTATAAGCATTTCACCCTCGGCAGGGTTATGGCTGCCAGGCTTTTCTACATACACATGTTTGTCCGCCTGCAGTCCCATAATGGCTGCCGGCGCATGCCAGTGATCCGGAGCAGCAATGGTTAGGATATCCACATCTTTACTATCCAGTGCCTCCCGGAAATCAGTGACACCTTTGGGCTTTTTCTTTTGGCCAGTTTCTGCCACAGCTTCAATGGCTTTGCCCAGAACCCGTTGATCTACATCACAAATATGCGTCACAATGGCTTTCTCCTGCCGGGCAAAACCCTGCACGTGAGCCATTCCCCTACTATTAACTCCCATAACGGCTACACGGTAACCGTCTTTTACCGGATATTCAGATAAAATATTAAATCCAAAAGCATTGGTTTTTGCAGCTACTCCGGTAACCAATCCGCTGGCGAGTCCTTTTTTCACAAATGATCGTCTGTCCATAGTCATGTTGGTAAATAGTGGTTTTTGAAAAAACATTGTCTTCCGCAATTAATCCCTATTTTATGAAAGATCAAAATATTTTTTTTGCAACAAATAAAAAGGAACAATAGCATGAGCATGTTAGTCTTTTTATATTCCTTCACCAATCGTTTTTCACCATTCACAAAGTTTCTTATACCCTTGACAAAGAATTGCTATTATTTCATCCCATCAGCACATACTTTTATTCAGGTTTAAAAACATAAGACATTAAGTTAGAGATGAGAAGCCTCGAAAAAGAGCAGGCCGAAGGGCCTGTTTTTTTTTACCCGTGTCCGTATAATCCCTACCGTCAAAAGGACTCATTTTATTGAATTCTT
>JAOUKJ010000863.1 GCA_029882675.1 Cyclobacteriaceae bacterium | reverse complement strand
TAAGTTAAAAGATGGAGATTACGAAAGTTGGAAAGTAAAAGGATCTATTAATCCATTCTCTACAAAAGCTTTTTTTGAAGGACCCTTAGTAAAGGATAAAGTTAGTATTATGGGTTCATTGAGAACTACCTATTCAGATTGGGTTCTAAGTCTGGCAAAAAATCCTGATGTAAAACAGAGTACTTTTAACTTTATGGACGTAAGTTTCAGGTATTCCCATAGACTGAATGAAAAAAGTCTGTTGAATATAAATTTATATAATTCAAAAGATTACTTCAGGTATAGCAAACAGTTTGGGTTTAATTACCAAACTACTCTTGCGCAAATTTTATATACCTATAACATTAATGATAACCTTTTTTTTGATACTTCTTTGAGTTGGAGTCAGTATTTATCTAATCAGGAAGAATTATCCTTTGAGAAAAAGTTTCAATTTGGTACTAGGGTAAATTATAAAAGCCTTAAAAATAAGTTCACGTATTACTTGCCATCTGGAACTGAAATCTCAGGAGGAACAAATACAATTCTATACATAGTTAATCCGGGTGAAATAGAACCTATACAAGGATCTACAACTGTATCATACGACATTTTGAATGATGAATACGGAATTGAAAATGCGCTTTTTGTAGCTGCAAAATGGGAAATGAATTCAGCGTTAGGTTTTGAAGCAGGTCTTCGATGGAATAATTATACCTTAAAGGGACCTTTTCAATCGTATAGCTATTTAAACGATAGCTATACATTGAATAATATTCAGGATACGTTATTTTATGAAAAAGGAGAAAAAATTAAAACGTATTCTCATTTAGAACCACGTATATCTTTTCGACTAAAGATATCTCCTGATTTATCCATGAAAGGGGGGTACGCCAGAGCTCATCAATATATAAATCAAATATCAAATGTAACAACTCCTTCACCAACAGATGTATGGAAATTGAGTAGTGATTTAATTAAACCTACTAGTACTCATAATTATAGTTTGGGACTTTTTAAGAATATAAAAGAAAATAAATATGAATTTTCGGGGGAAGTGTATTACAGGTATATTGATCAATTATATGGGTTAAGAGATTTTGCTGTTATTTCTATGAATGATCATTTGGAAACGGAGTTGCTAGACGGTATTGGAAGAACCTATGGATTGGAATTGAGTATAAAAAAGAAATCAGGTGACGTGGAAGGTTGGATTAGTTATACATTAAGTAGAAGTGAAAGAAAAATAGAAGAAATAAATTTGGGAGATTGGCATTTAAGTGATTTTGATAAGCCACATGATTTGTCTGTTGTGGCAAAATTTAATATTACAAACAGGAAAGTGTTTTCACTAAATTTTAATTATGGAGTTGGTCGTCCTGCAACGGTTCCGGTGGGGAGTTACAGGATTGATCAATATTTGAATGTGCCAATATATTCAAGTAGAAATCAATTTCGCCTTCCCTCATATCACCGTTTAGATATTTCTTACTTAGTTAAGAAAGGGTATAACAAGAATAAAAAGGTGAAGAAAAGCTGGGTTTTTTCTGTCTATAATGTTTATGGTCGAAAAAATCCTTTTAA
>JAOUKJ010000259.1 GCA_029882675.1 Cyclobacteriaceae bacterium | reverse complement strand
ATTGCTTATTGCCCACTGCCTACTGCAACTGTCCCTTACTTTCCCTCGAAAACAGGCTTTCGTTTTTCAATAAAGGCATTGGTACCTTCTTTGAAATCTCCGGTACCGGCACAGCGTTGGAAACTATTGGCTTCTTTTTGGTATCCGTTTTCATCACTATGATAAAAAGTATTGACGCAGTCGATGACCATACTTATAGCCAGGGGGGCTTTTTCCGCTATTTTGTTAAGGATTTCATGGCATTTTTGCATCATTTCTTCCGGGGAGCCCAACACGTGGTTTACCATGCCAATTTTCAGGGCGTCTTCCGCCGCGATCAAGTCAGCGGTCATCATCAGCTCAAGGGCTTTGCCTTTTCCAACGAGCTGGGCCAGGCGCTGAGTCCCTCCATAGCCTGGAATAAGGCCGAGGTTAACCTCCGGCTGACCAAACCGGGCATGGATAGTGGCCACCCGCAGATGGCAGGCCATGGCCAATTCACAACCCCCACCTAATGCAAAACCATGGATAGCCGCAATGACTGGTTTGGGGCATTCTTCTATATAATTGAAGAGTTCCTGTCCTGTTTCGGCGAACTTACGGGCGTTGAGCTCATTGAGTTCAGCTATTTCCCTGATATCGGCGCCGGCAGCGAAAGCTTTCCCGCCCGATCCGGTGATGACCACCCCCCGGATGGAAGGATTGTCGTATACTTCATCAAAGACTGCTTTTAGTTCACTGAGCATAGCAGTATTCAGGGCATTGAGCGCTTCAGGTCGGTGAAGAGTAATGACCAGGGTATTGCCCGTCTTTTCAGTTAAAAGGTTTTTTTGTTGGGATACCATAGGCGTAGATTGTTTTGTCAAAGATAGGTTGCCGGGGGAGAATGACCAAGTAGAGGGTTACAAAACGATCACTAATACGATTAATATTAAAACATAGTTCTAAATTATTTAATAATTTTGTTACTTTGCGGTTGGTCGGATTAGGCTTTAGTGTTAAAAAATATGATTTCCAAAAAATACTTATTAATTATTGGGGTATTAGTTCCATTAATGGTATATGCAGCTGCTAAGACCATTGATACGGTGGGCGATTGGTCTGCTACAGGAACATGGGCCGGTGGAGTGCCAGGGACTACTGGCGATGACGTTTCGATTAATAATAATACAGGAGCGATTACAATTACAACGGCTTCTAACCCCCTGACTGTTACAACCCTTGATATGGGGAGCGGAAATACCTTGAATATTAATAGTGGTGTTACTTTTACAGTAGATAATACAGGATTAGACGCGTTTACTACTAACAATAATACTACTTTAAATGTTGTTGGTGACTTAGTAATTAATGGTAACCTCATAGTAAATAACAATCTCACGTTAAACGTTACAGGTACTTTGACAGTGAATGGTGATGTGACTATCAATAATGGGGGCACTCTTGATATTGCCGGGAGTGTAAGCGTTACTGGTGATCTGTCTGCCGGAACAAATACTGATATTTCTGTCAATGGGGATATCACTGTTGATGGCACTTTAGATACAGGAAATGGCTCAACAGTAACCGGAACAGGTACAGTCGATGCAGGAACATGTATCGGGGAAGCTGCCGTTTGTAACGATGCCCAACTTCCAATAAAGCTATTATTTTTTAATGCAAATACCGGTAAACAAGAAGTAGACCTCTCCTGGGCTACTTACGAAGAAGAAAACTTCGACTACTTTTCAGTAGAGCGTTCACCGGATGGCATCAATTTTTCAGAGATCACACGCATAAAAGGCAACGGGTGGAGCCAGGACATCATCAATTACTCCTTTTCTGACATTAGCCCAATCTACGGCAGGTCTTATTACCGCCTCAAGTCGGTGGACTTTGATGGATATACCGAGTACTTCAACATCGAAAGGGTGGATTATCTTGGCGCTATTAAACTCTTTAGTGTATTCCCCAATCCGGTCAGCGCCGGCAGGGTACAGGTAAGCCTGAGCCAGGATCCCGGTTCGCAGGGTAAACTTACTATTCTTAATACACTGGGCAGGGAAGTATATCGCATCAATTTGACGGCAGGGGTATTTAAATATGAAGTGCCCGATTTTACGCAAAAAGGGCTGTTCCTCTTCCGGATTGATTTGCCCGGTGATACATATACACAACGGGTGTTGGTAAAGTAACCCGAATACATAGAAATTCAAACAAGCCCTTCAAGGGTTATTTATTCTTTTCCTTAAATCCGCCTACGGATTTAAGGAACATTTAATAATGTTCGAAATATAACATAATTCTACGTTTTTAATCTAAAGACCACTCACTTATTCAAGTGCACCAAAAATAGAATATTTTAAATGTTTTCCCGCCCGGAGACGGGAAAACGCCTTTTTCTTTAATGCCTAAAATACGCTTGCGGATTTTAGGCTTTTAATCCTTCCAGCATCACTTCTACTGTTTCCTCCAATCCGTACCGGTGTGCCCAGCCCCATTCCTTTCGGGCTGTTGTATCATCAATTGACTCCGGCCAGCTGGCGGCTATTTTTTGTCTGAAATCAGGTTGGTAACTTATGCTGAGGGAGGATACTTTTTCTTTTATTGCATGATAAAGCTCACCCGGTGTAAAACTGATGGCCGCCATGTTATAACTGCTTCTTACGTTTATTTGTCCGGCGGGTTGATCCATGAGTTCCATTGTGCCCCGTACAGCATCATCGATATACATCATGGGCAGGCGGCAGTTATCAGCAAGGAAGCATTCATAAGGCTCGTTATGAATGGCCTTGTGGAAGATTTCTATGGCATAATCTGTTGTGCCACCACCGGGATCTGTTTTGTAGCTGAGAATACCCGGATAGCGCACACTCCTGACATCTACACCATAGTGGTGGTTGTAATATTCGCACCAGCGTTCACAGGCCAGTTTACTGATGCCATAAACGGTGTCCGGATCCATAATGACATTTTGAGGGGTGTTGGAACGCGGTGTGGATGGCCCGAAAACAGCTATGGAGCTGGGCCAGAAGATTTTTATTTTATTGTTGTTACGCGCTACTTCCAGCACGTTAAGCAATCCGGTGGTGTTAAGTTCCCAGGCCAGTAGCGGATTATCTTCTGCTTTGGCCGAGAGGATAGCCGCCATGTGAAAAATCCGGGTGATGTGATATTTATCGATGAGCTTTTGCAGTTGGCTTTTGTCTAAAATATCCAACAACTCAAACGGTTCGTTGTGAAGGCAATGTGCCGGTTGCCGGATATCTGTGGCAATCACCTGTTTTGATCCATACTTTTCCCTTAAGGCAAGTGTGAGTTCAGATCCCAACTGACCACAGGCCCCGGTGACTAAAATACTTTCCATATATAATTTTCTTTGGCAGGGCGAAATTAGTGATTTATCCAGTATTATATATATGTACGACGGAAAACAAATTTTTGATTAGAGACACAAAGCAGGAGACAGAGATTTCCAGTCAGGAGAGCTTGTTTTTTAAAGATGGCCGTGGCAGAAAGAATTAAAACCTTTTCTATATTTGTTCAGGTAATCATTCCCTTGGGATGACTGTATTAAATTAAAAGATAAAATGTACGACTCATTGAAACCAGTACTGGAAAAGGAGCTGACAGCGATAAAAGAAGCCGGTTTATACAAATCAGAACGTATTATTACCACACCACAGGGCCCTGAAATAAGGACGGACAGTGGTGAGGAGGTCATTAATTTCTGCGCAAATAATTATCTGGGGTTGTCTTCTCATCAGCGGGTAATTGATGCGGCCAAAAAAGCGATAGATTCTCATGGATATGGGATGTCTTCAGTGCGGTTTATCTGTGGCACACAAGATATCCACAAGGAACTGGAAAAGAAGTTGTCGGAATTTTTGGGCATGGAAGACACTATTCTTTATGCCGCAGCCTTTGATGCCAACGGTGGAATATTTGAACCCTTGTTTGGGCCGGAAGATGCCATTATTTCTGATGAATTGAATCATGCTTCGATCATTGACGGTGTACGTCTATGCAAGGCGATGCGCTACAGGTACAAGCACAATGATATGAACGATCTCGAAGCCCGGTTAAAAGAAGCTGACCAGGCTGGGGCAAAACAGAAAATCATCGTGACTGATGGTGCTTTTTCTATGGATGGCACGATCGCCCAGCTGGATAAAATTTGTGACCTGGCTGATCAGTACGGCAGTTTGGTGATGTCTGATGAGTGTCATGCTACCGGTTTTCTTGGAGAAAAAGGCCGGGGCGTACATGAGCTGAAAGGAGTCATGGGCCGAATGGACATCATTACCGGTACACTTGGAAAAGCACTGGGGGGGGCATCAGGAGGATTTACGGCGGCACGAAAAGAAATTGTTGAATTGCTAAGACAACGTTCCAGGCCATACTTGTTTTCCAACACCCTAGCCCCGGCTATTACAGGAGCATCCATCGAAGTGATAAACCTGTTGAGTGAAACAACTGAGCTCAGGGATAAACTGGAAGAAAACACCAAATATTTCAGGGCCAAAATGACGGCAGCCGGATTCGACATCAAACCGGGTGTTCATCCCATCGTACCCATTATGTTGTATGAAGCGCCGTTGGCTCAGCAATTTGCCGAATCGCTCTTGAAAAAGGGGATTTATGTGATCGGGTTTTTTTATCCCGTGGTGCCAAAAGGAAAGGCGCGGATTCGGGTTCAATTGTCAGCGGCCCACGAAAAAGAACATCTGGATAAAGCCATTGAGGCATTTGTGGAAACCGGAAAAGAACTCGGTGTAATATGATTCACTGATTGAGGAAGGGGAAAGTGATTGTTCACTGAAATTATTTATTGTTTTGCTGGTGAAAGTGTGCCGGAGAAATCTTCGAGATCCAGGCATCCCGACTTTATGGCAATAGCATCCCGACCTTTTACATAGATCTGATAGTCTTTGGCATGGAGTAATTCTTCACAGGCCTTCCAATCTTCTGCTGAAAGATGGCCTGATTCAAATGAAATAAGGTCAGGGTATATTTTGTCAAAATTGACCATTTTAATAATTTCATAATCATAACCCTCGGCATCGATTTGCAACAAATTGATGTTGGGCAAATGGTGTTTTTCTTTTAAAAAATCCAACGTATGACAATTTACCGGAGTGCTGGCGATGTAATCTTTTTTATCTGCGGGCAGAGAAACACCTTCTTTTTGCGCACAGGCCTCAACATATCCACTTTCGATTTGGGCTTCTAAACTTGTCCTTATAAATGAAGAAAGGCCTGAAGCCCACCGTGATTGGCTGAACGAAAGGTGGTAAAGTTCCCTTGTTTCATTGGTTTTGCTCACAGCTGCATTTTCGAGAATCACCTCCGGAGTATGGCGATGTAGTTTTTGTAGTTGGCTGAAGACATCCTTTTGTGGCTCAATAAGCAGGCCTTTCCAGCCGTCCCGACGAATAAACTTGAGCAGGGGATCGTGCTCCATGCCATCATTGGCTCCGATCTGAATGAAAAAAACCTCAGCATGTTGTTTGGAATAGCGGTCGAAAAGGAATGGAATAGACGGATTTTTCGGCTTCCAGAACAGGCGATAGTACCACTGAATGACCGGTGAATTTTTCTCATTCAACCTGCGTACTTTTTCTTTATAAGCCCTTTTATAATAATTGCGCAATGACATCATCGATACCGGAAATAAATTTTTAGTGCAATATTAGCACATTCTGGTTGGTCAAAAAACTATACCGAAAAATAGCGATCCGGTTTATTCTTCTTTTCTGAAGATCATGCCTGAACCGGGTATATTGGCATTGCTGTTCCAAAGGGGCTTCCAGTAAAGCTCGTTTTTCTCCTGTCCGTTTTTGTCAAAATCAATAACGCCAACATTCAGTCGTACTGTTTTCCAGGATCCTGATTGCCTTTCGTTGAGGTAACTGACAGGGATGGCCAACTCTCCCGAGTAGCCTTTTTTGGTTTTGAGGATGGCAGAAATTATTCCATCGGGCAGTCTGTCCTCATTTAAAATACTATTTTTAACAGAAAGGCTCTGGTTGAAATATAACCAGTCATCAAACATGCCCATCCCGGTATTGACTGAACTGATCAGGGAAGGGCGGGCATCAAGACCAATGACAATGGCATCCTGACTTCTGGCTGGTTCACCTTCTTTTGTATACAGGTCATCATCAATGACTTCATACGCGATATAAAAGTAGTCATCATCATGCGCATATGAAAAGTGAATACGACAATCGTTCTCTCCTGCATAGTGGAGTGG
>JAOUKJ010000260.1 GCA_029882675.1 Cyclobacteriaceae bacterium | reverse complement strand
ACCGATGCAAAAAAGGGGCTCTCCATGTTCCAGCAAGGACAAATAAATGTTCCCATTCTGGGTATTGTGGAAAATATGGCCTGGTTTACTCCAGAGGAACTTCCTGAAAATAAGTACTACATCTTTGGCAAAGACGGTGCAAAAAAACTGGCGAAAGAAAATGACCTGAAACTTTTGGGGCAGATCCCGCTGGTACAGGGAATTCGGGAAAGTGGTGACTCCGGATATCCGGCAGTTTTAAAAGAAGGGCCATTATCTGATGCCTTTATTCAGTTAGCCAAAAACACGGCACAACAGGTAGCCATTAGAAATGCCACCATGGAAAAAACTGAAAAAGTAGAACTCAAGTCCTGACAACTGGTTACTATTGTCTCCGACAACGAATTATAACATAGTGTTTCAACACATCCAATATATGGTAAAAGCAGCAATTATCAAGTCCCTTATGTTTCTTGTAATTGCTGCTTTTTTTCATCAAACGGCACAAGCCCAGCGCTGCGCTACCCATGAGCTACACCAGCAAAATCAAAATCAACCCGGGTTTGAGCCCGTGGAAGATTTTGAACAGTGGCTGCAGTTAAAAATTGCACAAAGAAAATATATAAACCAAAATCAGGGCCGGATTGAGGCCAATGTCCTGCGAATTCCGATAGTAGTACATATTATTCATAATGGTGAATCCCTGGGAACAGGAATGAATATCGCAGATGATCAGATCCTTGCCCAGATCAAAGTGCTGAACGAGGACTTTCGAAGAACCAATCCGGACAGCAATATGACACTGGCTGAATTTAAGTCTGTAGCTGCCGATACTGAAATAGAGTTTGTCCTGGCCAGGCAGGATCCCGAAGGACTACCGACTTCAGGGATCGTCCGCGTAAATGGCGGAAGGACTCAATGGAAATGGACGGATCAGGTTGCTATGAAAGCCCTCTCCTACTGGCCGGCAGAAGAATACATGAACCTCTGGGTGACTAATCTGGTGGGCGAAAACAATGATGATAGTCTGCTGGGTTATGCACAATATCCCGTATCTACACTGCCCGGACTTGACACTGCCCAGGAAGGGCGTCTGCTCGATGGCGTAGCAATGGACTTCCAGACCTTTGGGTCGGCCATCCTTTACCCTGCCGGTGATTACAGACCTAAATACGACCGGGGCAGAACCACTACACATGAAGTCGGTCATTTTTTAGGCCTGCGACATGTCTGGGGCGACATTTCCACTTGTGACGGAACGGATTACTGCAGCGACACACCCTCCCAGCTGAGTCAATATACTTCCTGCCCTACCAGCTATTTTTCCTGCAACAGCAATGACATGTTTCAGAACTTTATGGACTACACCCCCGATGCATGCATGAACCTCTTTACCCTGGATCAGATGAACAGGATGCGCACTGTGCTCAGCGAAAGCCCCCGACGAGCCAGTCTGGTAACCTCCAGGGCCCTCAACGTGCCGGTTATCGCAAACAATGATGCAGGAATATTCTCCATTGAAGAACCCACGACATATCAATGTCCGGGGATATTTAACCCTCAACTCACCATAAAAAACTATGGGAGCAATATCCTCACTTCAACAGAAATAAACATTTATATCAATCAGGTACTGACGGCTACCAAGCAGTTTCCACTTAATCTCTTCTATCTGGAATCAGCCATTGTGGACTTCGATCCAGTAAACCTCAACAGCAAACAATCATACGATTTTAAATTTGAAATCATTTCGGCCAATGGTGTAGGCGATGAAAAAAGCTTCAACAATACTGACTCATTGTCTATCAGCACGCCATCCACTGCGCTATTGCCTCTGGAAGAAGGTTTTGATAATCTGTCGCAAGGGTGGACCATCCTCAACCCGGACAACCAGATGACCTGGGCATTGGCTACAGCTCCATTGGCAACGGTTAATAATACAGCCCTGAAAATGGATTACTACAATTACGAGCATTTAGGAGAGGTAGATATGGTTGTCTCCCCTGTTTTTGACCTGACCACCAGCAACAGCTCTTTCCTGCATTTTGATGTGGCCTATGGCGGAACTGATTTTGATGCAGACGCCTTGTTGGTTGGTGTGGCCCGCAATTGTAAAATTGACCTTTCTTCTTTAGATACAATCTATTATAAATCAGGCGGCAATCTGGCTACTGCTCTGGCAGCTTCCAACTTCACTCCATCAAACGCCACGCAATGGCGAACGGAATCTTACCTGGATCTCAGTAAATACCTGAATTCTTCTCAGGTACAGCTCGTTTTTATGGGAAAAAAGGGAACGCGGTACAGTAGTAATCTGTACATAGATAATATTGTAATCTCCACAGTAACGAATGAAGATATTGCCCTTTCCGAAGTGATATCACCTGGTCAGTATGCATGTGAGGTCAACCCTGTTCCGGTAGTGCAGGTGCAAAATAAAGGCACTTCTCCCCTTACTTCTTTCCTGTTGAAATACCGCCTGGACGGCACCTTCCAGGATTCTATATCGTTCAGCAATTTAAATGTGCTTCCCGGGGACACATATACTGCAACCTTTCCAAAAAGCCTTAATATGTCCTTTGGTGACCACACCCTGGAATTAAACATATCGCAGCCCAATGGCAAGTCTGATGAAAATCCATCAAACAACACATTGGCGTATAACTTTTCAATATCTGATTTAATAATCACCCCCCCCTACCGGTTAAATTATGATTCTGACCATTCCAAGGCATGGAAAAGCCTGGCTACAGCCGATGATTTACAATGGAGAGAAACCCAGGGTATGCTTCAATTCCCGGGGTACAACAACCCAAAATCAGGTGGACAAGCCTGGTACATCAGTCCCATGTATGATTTCTCTGATTTACATCAAGGCAGCCTGTTCTTTGATGTAAGCTACCCCAAACCCAGCCTGGGCAGTGAAGAATTGTTGTTATTGGCTTCCACAGATTGCGGTAAGACTTTTCCATATGTTTTGTATCAAAAAGAGGGGAATAACCTTGCTACAACAAATTATACTGCGGATTTCACACCGTTATCGGCCGATGACTGGCAACGTGAATTTATCATCCTGAACACTTTTGCAGGTGAAGAGCAAATGCGTTTTGCCTTTTTGATAAATAACGGATCGGAAAACAACCTGTATCTGGACAACGTAGAAATTTACCTCGATGATGATCCTACCCCGTTACACATTGACACGAAATACTCGACTGTTTACCCCAATCCCACTGGCACCGGTAAGTTTCATCTCACATTCAGTTTGCCAGAAAAAGAAAATGTTGGTTTTATGGTCACCGACAATATGGGTAGAAAGGTTTATCAGCAAAACGCAGAACAGGTGCTCAATCAGACTTTTGAAATAGACCTTTCCGGTGAAGGGCAGGGATTGTATCTGGTAAAAATAACCGGAGAAACTTTTTCCTCAGTGCAGCGGGTGTTTATAAATCACTAAGCAGGGCGTTTTTCAGCGAATAAAATGATCTGGTGAGCGAAAACAAGTACTTAACCCGCATTATTCACAAATATGTTATTGCAATTTAAATCGCACTGATTCTCCCAAAGTCTCGGTCTGGCTACTCAACGCAATTTATTACGCTTCGTTGTCAATAAATGCCAAAGCTCCCGTCTTTATTGGACTTTTGACCCGCATCACACATATTCACTAATTATTCAGGTCAAATACTGACAATATGGACGTACACTAATTATATTTGAGGCAAAATCCATTTAAGCATTCTTTTTATAAATTAATATGTCTGACAAAATAAAAGTAGGAATTTTATACGGCGGCAAATCAGTAGAACATAAAATATCCATACGTTCGGCAAAAAACATTTATCAATATATAGACAGAAACCTTTACGAGCCCCTGCTTTTTGGCATTGATATCTCGGGCAAATGGTTTTTATGTGAAAATATAGAAGAACCCATTAGTCAGGGTGTGCCATTGTCCTTAATGCTCGACACAACAAATCCTTCGTTTTACTACGCGGGAAAAACCATTAAACCTGACATCTTCTTTCCTATGCTACACGGCACCAATGGGGAAGATGGTAGTGTACAGGGAATGTTACAAATGCTTGAAATTCCTTTTGTGGGTTCAGGCATACCGGGCTCTTCCCTTTCCATGAGTAAGCTGGTGAGCAAACAACTTTTTCAGCACCACAACATACCTACAGCGCGATTCCTTTCCTTTGATAAAAGTCAGAAAAGCACCATCAGTTTTCAGGAAGTCACTGCCAGATTAGGCTTACCCCTCATCGTAAAGTCGGCCAATCTGGGCTCTTCTGTCGGGGTAAATAAGGTAACTGACGAAGCTACTTTTCATTATGCAATTGGGGATGCTTTCAAGTATGACAATTCCCTTCTCATCGAAGAGTTCATCACCGGTCGTGAGTTGGAATGTGCCATTTTAGGAAATGAGAATCCTTTGGTTACTGATCCCGGTGAAATTCTGATAAAAAAAGACTATGACTTTTATTCCTTTGACGCCAAGTATGTAGACGGCGAGGCTGTGGACATCAATATTGTTGCAGAAATGGATGTACATGAAAAAGAGCAGGCCAAAAAGTTGAGCCTCATGGCCTACCAGGCCCTCCATTGTGCCGATTTTGCCCGGGTTGATCTCTTTCTAACAAAAAAAGGTGATATATTTGTAAACGAGATCAATACAATACCCGGATTTACCAACTCAAGCATGTTTCCCATGATGTGCGGACAAAATGGAATAACATTCTCCGGATTGATCACTCGTCTCATTAAATTGGCTTTTGAACGGACTAAAAAAACAAAAGACATTACTACCCATTTTAATACCACGCTTGAATGACAGCCCTGAAAAAAATACTGAGGACAGGTTCCCTGAAAGACTTTTTGATACACTTGCTTATCATCATCCTTTTTGGTGTATGCCTCACCCTGGTTTTCTTTTATGTTTATCTACCCTCCACCACCAACCACGGTGAAACCATTACTGTACCTTCGCTTGTAGAATTGAACTATAATGAACTGGAGGAAGTACTTGTACAGCGTAACCTTCGTTTTGAAGTCAGTGATTCGATGTATTCAGCCGAACATCCACCCCTCACAGTAATGAGGCAATACCCCAAGGCCGGATCGAAAGTCAAGGAAGGTAGAAAAATATTTATTTCCGTAAACAGGAATACCGTGCCTACTGTGGCATTGACACAAATAAAGGACAAATCACTTACTCACCTCAAAGCTGTCCTTGAAAATAACGACATAAAAATCGGTGAACGCATAAGGAAATCAAGCCCTTATTTCAATCTGGTGCTGGAGGTACAATATAACGGAAGGGTACTGGAAGAAGGGGATTTAGTACCTAAGGGAGCCACTGTCGATGTGGTAGTTGGTGATGGCTATGGAAAACGCTCCTTTGAATTACCTGATTTTTTTGCGAATGAATTTGAAGTAGCCGATGTGATATTGAAAGGGCTCGACCTCAACCTGGAACCATTAAACCTGCCTGCGGGAAAGGACACTACCGACCAAGTATTATATGTTGTCCGACAAGAACCCACCCCGGGCACCATTGTCAATATTGGGGAATGGGTGGAATTTTGGCTGGATACTGAAATAGATTCTTCCTTCTATTTTGAAAAGAGGGAAGGCACTATACTAATGGACACAACAAATGGGGTAGTTCTCATTGATACTACCTTTCAAAGTGGACAATAAAAAGAACCTCTAAACGTTTTAATCGTTTATTTTGAAAAACCGACTTACTATATTGTTTATCATTTTTCAGGTCACGACCACACTGGGGCAAATGCATATTTCTTCGGTACCACGGCCTGTTAAAAAACAAATAGCTAATCAACGAACTGAAGCTGAACACCTGTTTCTCCCCTTCTGGGACGACTTCTCAACATCTGTAAACAACCCGGATCCTTCTAAATGGGAAAACAGTGATGATGTGTTTATCAGTGATGGATTGGGAATAAAGCCACCTACACTCAATGTTGCTTCTTTTGACGGGCTCGATGCCGCCGGTAAGGCATATTCCCAGGATCCGCTATCTGATGGCATTACAGATATTCTCACCTCCAGACTAATCGATTTAAGTAACCTGTTCATTAGTGATGATGTGTTTTTTAGTTTTTTTTATCAGATCAAGGGGAATGGAGAAATACCAAATGATAATGATTCCTTAAGGCTGGAATTTAAAGACCTTAACGGAAGCTGGAACAAAATATGGAGTGTAAGTGGT
>JAOUKJ010000258.1 GCA_029882675.1 Cyclobacteriaceae bacterium | reverse complement strand
GCTTTGTTTTACTCAAATCCATAAACATCATTTATTAATGGCATCAATATCACTTCAGGTAAATGGTAAAGACTACCGGATCGACGTAGAGGAGGACATCCCGCTTTTGTGGGCCATCCGCGAACATGTAGGGCTGGTTGGTACCAAGTTTGGCTGCGGCATGGCCCAGTGTGGCGCATGTACCGTTCTCATTGACGGCATGGCTGTCAGGTCTTGTTCACTGCCTGCCAAAGGGGCAGAAAATAAAAAAATTGTGACCATCGAAGGGCTGGCCGGAAACGGTGGCAAGGCCCTGCAGGAGGCATGGAAAGAACACGACACACCACAGTGTGGGTACTGTCAGGCCGGTCAGATTATGAATGCGGCCGGACTGCTCAAGTCCAACCCCAATCCGACAGATGAAGAAATAGAAAAGGCCATGGATGGCAACATCTGCCGCTGTGGGTCTTATATGCGTATCAAAGCAGCCATTAAAACGGCTATAAAGAATGGAGGAGTAGCATGACAACAAAGATAAAACTCAACAGAAGGGGCTTTATAAAAGCCAGTGGCATGGTAGGCGGGGGACTTTTCCTCGGTTTTAACTGGGCAGGCTGTACACCCGATGGCCAAACGGCCGAAGAAGTGGCTGAGATCGTGCTGGAACCTAATGCCTTTATAAAAATTGCCGCGAATGGTATGGTGACTATCATGTCGCCCAATCCCGAAGTAGGACAGGGGGTGAAGACCTCTATGCCCATGATTGTGGCAGAAGAGCTCGACATCAACTGGGAGAACGTCATTGTAGAACAGGCGCCCCTGGATACGGAAAAATACACCCGCCAGTTGGCCGGGGGTAGTGACTCCATTCGTCAGGGATGGACCAGTCTGCGTACCGCCGGTGCTGCTGCCAGACGCATGTTGATGGAAGCCGCAGCCCGCGAATGGCAGGTGGCTGTGGACGAGATCACCACCAAAGAAGGGGTAATTAGCCACGCCGCTAGCGGTAAATCCGCAGGGTATGGGGAAATTGCACCCAAAGCACAGGACATCGCCCTGCCAGAAGAAGTGGCACTGAAAGACCCCAAAGACTTTAAGATCATTGGCACATCGCGTGTTAATGTGGATATCGACAAGATTGTGAACGGTGAACCGCAATACGGGCTGGATTACAAGACCGAAGGTATGCAAATCGCCATGATTACGCATGCCCCGGCATTTGGCATGAAACTAAAAAGTTTTGATGATTCGGCAGCCCGGACCATACCAGGCATTAAAGACGTGTTTACCATCAACACCTACCCGGAAGATATTGAAACGACGTGGTCGGATGTAAACGCTTTTCCTGAGCTGATTGTGGTAGTAGGCGAGACCACCTGGAACGTGATGAAGGCCAAAAAGGCGCTGAAGGCCGAGTGGGAGTGGGACACCCCGGGTGAGAACAGCACCGACCATGATGCTAAAATGCAGGCCATTGTAAATGGAAAGATCGAGAAACCCGATCGCATGGATGGTGATCCTGATGCGGCCTTCAAAAAGGCCAAAGAAGTAATAGAACGGACTTTTACAGCGCCTTTCCTGCCCCATGCTACCATGGAGCCCATGAACTTCTATGCGAACGTGACCGCAGACAAAGCCGTACTGCACGGGCCCATCCAAACACCTGAGAATATGCGAACAACCGCAGCAAAAGTACTGGGGCTACCCCAGGAAAAGGTTGAAGTGACCATGACGCGCATAGGCGGAGGTTTTGGTCGCCGGCTCTATGGCCACTTTGGCATTGAGGCCGCAGTGATTTCTAAAAAGATCAATGCCCCCGTGAAACTTGTATATACACGGGAAGACGACATGGGTCAGGGTACGTACCGCCCGGATTATAAAGTAACGTACCGTGCGGCCATCGATGAAAACAACAACATGACGGCCCTGACCGTGGTGGGAACCGGCAGTAATGGCGGACCGGTATTTGCCAACCGTTTCCCGGCGGGTGCGATTGATCACTATGCTGCCAAGAACATCAAACTGGATACCAACATCTCTACCGGGGCATGGCGTGCTCCAAGGTCAAACTTTATGGCCGGTGTTGAGCAGGCATTTCTTGATGAGGTGGCCGTGGCCTGTGGCAAAGACCCGATCGAGTTCCGGCTTGAGCTGTTCGAACGTGCTAAAAACGACCAGGTAGGCGAGGAGGTCGATTACGATGCCGAAAGATTTGCCGGTGTTTTAAAACTGATTAAAGAAAAAGCCGGTTGGGGTAAAGAAACACCCGGTGTACACCGCGGCGTGTCGGCCTATTTCTGCCACAACAGCTATGTGGCTCAGGTGGTGGATGTCGTGATAAAAGATGGCAAACCCAAAGTGCATAAAGTATGGTGCGCCTCCGACTGTGGAATCGTTGTGAATCCCGACGGGGCCATCAATCAGATTGAAGGTGGAATCATCGATGGGATAGGACACGCCATGTATGGGATGCTCACTTTTACGGAAGGGGTGGTTGACCAGCAAAACTTTGACAAGTACCGTCTTATCCGACACTCGGAAGCACCCGCTGAAATTGAGTCGTACTTTGTTGAGAACGGCATCCATCCTACCGGACTGGGTGAGCCTTCACTACCACCGGTACAGGGCGCACTGGCCAATGCTTTGTACAAAGCCACCGGCAAGCGTTTGTACCGTCAGCCTTTTGTTATGGAGCTTGAAAATACTAAAGATATAGAGCTGGGTTAATGAGTTAGAACAGACTATATCTTTGGCGCCGTAGCAATACGGCGCTTTTTTTTTGCCCGGTTAAATGGAATGGTTCCTAAAAAATGATATTTTTGAATAAGAAAGTGGTTTAATTCCCCGACCCGCTGGCCGGAAATAACAATTATTGTGTAGCAAATTCTGTTTGATACTTCGGGACTTTGCCCCGGAGCAGTTCATTACAAAAGGATGAAAAGGAGAGCGTTTTTGAGTACGGTAATGGCCTCACCACTTGTATTGTCCCTTAAGAAAAGGAAAATTATGGCTTGTTTCAACGGTCACAACCACATCGATGAGTGCCGGGAGAAGAATGACATTTATTATATAGACATCAACAGCATGAGCTATCAGTGGCTGGGGGAGAAATACCCCACGAAAGACCTGTTTTCAGGGGAACAATACACAAAGTACCCACAACTCACCAAGATGGCACCGTACAAAGACGCGTTGTTTGCGCAGGTAACAATCGATTCAGACACACTTACCATACAGGGAAGGAATAGTGTATGGATGGGATCCTCGCCGGAAGAGCTTGGGTTGGACTCCAGAAAATCGTATGGAGTAGAATACTCACCGAATTTGTCTTCACGAACATTGAGGATAAGATCTGGTAAGTAAACCATAGGAAGAGGTAATATGAAAAAATATTTACTTTTAGCCGTTGTATTTTCTGCCGCTGTCTGCAATTCACAGCCGGTGTTTACCGGCGACTACCCGGACAGTTTGAGCAAAAAGAGACTCTATATTATAGCCGGAACAGAAACCGCCATATATGGAGCAGGATTATCGTTTTTGGGGGTCATCTGGTACAGCGACCAAGAGCGGGTGCCGTTTCATTATTATAACGACATGAAAGGGTACCTCCAAATGGACAAAGCCGGCCACACATTTGGGGCATATCATGAGAGCTATAATGCCTATTATGCACTACGTTGGGCAGGAGTAAAGAAAAAGCAGGCGCTGATGTTCGGTGCGCCTATGGGACTCGTTTTTCAAACACCTATAGAAATATTCGATGGGTTATACGATGGGTGGGGATTTTCATGGCCCGATATGCTTGCCAATACTTTGGGAACAACATTATTTACCGTACAGGAAGCTTTTCTTGACGAGCAGGTAGTACTGATGAAATTTTCTTATTCACCAAGTATTTATCCCAAATATCATACGATACTTGGGGAAACCCCCCTGGAGAATTTCTTTCTCGATTATAACGGACACACACATTGGTTGTCTTTGAATATGCAAAAAATGACAAGTATCAAAAAAATACCTCCCTGGCTCAACCTGGCTATAGGATACAGTGGCAACGGGATGATCAAGGAATTTGAAAACCCTACATGGTATCGTGGCAAGCCTTTTCCCACACTTGAAAGATACAGACAGTGGCTCGTATCAATGGATGTTGATCTGACCCGTATTCCGGTAAAGCGGCTGTGGGTGGCTAAACTGTTTCGCTATGTCAATATGCTCAAAGTACCTTTTCCGTCCATCGAATTCAATCGGGTGGAAGGGATAAAATTCAGGGGATTGTATTATTAATTTTTAACCATCATGCCTAAGTTTGGGCTATAGAATACAAACCTGCCCGTTTTTTATCCATTAAATTAATCAACGTAAATTAACCCTGTCAAATAACTATATACTGTTTTGCCAGGTTACCATTTGTCAGATGACTGCATTTATAGAGGTAACTTAAAAATATAGTATGTATAAACAATTTAACTTTTTGACGCTGGTTTTAATCGGATTTGGGACTACGTTTTTTGGATGTAACAAAAACAACGATCCCGTCCCTGCATTTAGTAATGGCACGATGCAGGTAACAACTACAAGTTCAGCGAGTAATGTGACGGGGGCGACCATCACAGAATTCAGAGTTAATCTGGAAGCTGTCCGTTTCAGGACGATTGCTAACGACCCTTTACTGCCGGACAATACTTTTCAGATTGCGCCGTTGTTAGGGCCTTTCGATTTGTTGCTCTTAGGAGAGGGAACAGGTGATAATATTCCTGAGGCCCCATTGCCTGATGCTACTTACGATAGAATTAAATTTGATCTGGTGCGTGGTAAAGCAGCACCGATGGATAAGATTACTATCCTTATTAAAGGTACTATTGGCACAACCCCTTTTGAGATGTGGCATGACACCGAACCTGGTTTGCAAGCCAACCTGAACGATTTGGTAGTTAATGGTAATGCCTTGAGCTTCGGTATTGATTTTGTGCTTGACGGTCTGGATCTTTCTGCGGCAACAGATGGCGATGGCAATGGTATAATTGAAATCAGCCCCAATGATAATGATGGAAATAATAATCTGGCTGATGACGTTGCCATTTATATTGAGAAAAATTTCAAAGTGACTTATTAGTAACACCCTTGAATCTGCAGGCGGTTTTCATAAACATTTAAAAATGTTTTAAATATAACCGAAGACTTCGTTTTTAATCTAAAAGTCACTCACTTATTCAAGTTAGATGTTTTCCCGCCCCATGGGGATGGAAAACATCTTTTTCTTTAATTTCTAAAATCCGCTTGCGGATTTTAGAAACACTGTTAATAGTAGCTAATACTGGCGGCACGGGCAAATAACCCGTGTCGCTTTTTTATTACTCCTGTTTTGTATGCTCAATGCAGTACAGTTGATATATCGGTAACACGCCTGGCCAATATGGCGGGTGATCAGAAAGTTGCAGCGACAGAGAAACTATGCTTGTGTTTTTAAAACAATCCAGCAAGTTGTGTGTTGAAACATGTATAAGGATTATTTTAAACATACATTGTGATCATGCGCGGCTACTTTTTCAGGCATATATTATTTGCAGCGGTTCTGTTGGTGCCGCTTTTGGTTTTTGCCTTAGCAAAAAGCATTGATACTGCCGGTGTATGGTCAGACACGGGTATTTGGGTAGGAGGTGTTCCGGGTACGACAAGTGATGATGTTAACATGATCAATAATACAGGTGAGGTGATCGTGGCTTCTGATGTGACTGTCAAAACCATGGATATGGGTAATGGTAACACGATGACCATTAACACCGGAGTTACCTTTACCGCAGACAATGGGGGATTGGATGCCTTTTTCATCACCAACAACAATACAGTATTAAATATCTTTGGAGATTTAATCATCAATGGTAATCTCATTATTAACAATAACCTGATACTGACGGTAAATATCACAGGTAGCCTGATCATTAACGGAGATGTTACTATTAACAATGGAGGCTCCCTTGACGTGGCCGGGACTATGGATGTAAGTGGTGATATGACGGCCGGAACGAATACAAGTTTAGACGTGGACGGTTCTCTGACGATTGATGGAACGCTGGATACAGGCACCGGTTCGGTAGTAACTGGCAGTGGCACTGTTGATGCCGGAATATGCACTGGTGATCCAGCCGTGTGTAATGATTCGCAGCTACCAATAATTCTCTTGTATTTTAACGCCACTGTTGATGAGGCGAAGCGGGCGGTAAAACTTGACTGGGCCAGTTATGAGGAAGTAAATTTTGA
>JAOUKJ010000257.1 GCA_029882675.1 Cyclobacteriaceae bacterium | reverse complement strand
TTCCGTAGTTGGTGTGCACAGCGAAAAGAATTTTTCCTTTACGCCGATGGATCTTTATAATAAAAACCTGACTTACAGTACAGGGAGGTGTCCGGTACAGCATTATGTGCCTGCTTTGTTGCCATTGGTAAGGAGTGGGAAGTACGATTTCACCTCCATTATCAGTCACCGGGTGGACTTAGCAGAGGGAGTAGGGGCATATGCGATGTTTAATGAGCGGAGACCGGGTTGTACGAAGATTGTAATGATCCCCTGAAAAACAGAATTTGTAAAGAGAAAAGGTAGTATACAGATGATCGGACAACTAAAAAAGTATTTAACGAACCCGCTTTACCGCAGTATAGGCATCATGTTTTTCCTCGGGAGTCTGGTTTTTGGATTTTGGGTAACACGGATACCTGAGGTAAAGCAATCCCTGGGCTTGAGTGAAGGCATGTTGGGCCTGGCTCTTTTTTTCTCGCCCATGGGGGCTGTACTGTCAATGCTGGTGAGCCCGGGGCTACTGTCGCGCTTTGGGGTAGGCAGAGTGACTACCATTACTGCTGTGGTCTTGTACCTGGCCTCTGTATTCCCTGTGATGGCTTTTAATTATACCTTCTTATGTGCGGCTTTGTTTTTTCATGGCTTGGCAGTAGGGATGATTAATGTGGCGGCCAACAACCTTGTGGGAGTCGTTGAAAAACAGGATGGTGTACTGATCATGGCCACCAGCCATGGGTTTTTTAGTCTGGGCGGTATTTTTGGGGCCGCCCTGGGCGGCGTGCTGGCGGCATACCAGGTGGATGCGGTGATGCACTTTACGATCTCCAATGTGAGTTTTGCCGCCATCATCTGGTGGTATGTGCGCAAACATGTCTGGCACCTTGCCGATGAGGTGAAGGCAAAGGGCCCGGCATTGGTGTTGCCTGCCCGTTCGGTGTGGGCGCTGGCGCTGATCAGCTTTTGTGTACTACTCGGTGAGGGGGCTATTGCAGACTGGAGTAGTGTTTATTTAAAAGAATTTTTGAATTCCGATGCCTATGTGGCGGGAATGGGATATGCCGCATATTCCCTCACCATGACACTGGGCCGGTTCAATGGCGATGCATTAACACAACGTTATGGCTCGGGACAAATACTCACCTGGGGCTTCCTCATTGCCCTGACAGGCATCATGATGGTGGTGTTGGGCAGCACCTGGATAGTGATAAGCGGTTTTGCTCTGGCAGGTATCGGATACTCCTGCATTGTGCCGGTCCTGATGAGTAATGCCGCCAAAAAAGACGAGGTGTCATCGGCCCATGGTGTGGCCTCGGTGGCCAGTATGGGTTTTGTGGGTTTCCTTGTTGGACCGGTGGCCATCGGGTTTATCGCTGAGGGCTTTGGTTTAAATGTAGGTTTCCTGCTTTTAGTGTTGTTGAATTTGTTTTCTATTTTGCTTTCCAGAAGGTCATTGGCAACTGTAAAGTCCGGGGCGAAGTCATAAAGGTGAGTCCTTTTGTCACCTCTTCACGCGAGTTCGGTGATTTTTATCAATCTTCCGGCATTAATACGTATAAAAAACAGGGCTGTCCCCATTCCTCACCACCATCAAGTGCTTCTTCCCACGAATAGTCAATGTGATGATGTCCCTGACTTCGCCGGTGATGTTAAGACCCGAAGTTTGGTTGCGTATGGCTTCAAAATGTCCATTGCCTTTCCCTTTTAAAAACAAACCATAATTGGCATCATACCGGCCCATTTCGGGCTTTACACGGTGTAAATTGCCACCTAAAACCACGTCGGGAATGCCATCGCCATTAAAATCATCAATGCAGATCCCATAAACAGGGGAATATTGTGCAGCCAGTGGGAGGGGAATGGTGGAAAAAGTATCATCTCCATTATTCAGTACGGCCATTGAACGCAGTTCATAGGCATTTAAAGCCACACTGTTTTCCAACTGTTGAGGCGTAAAATAGTCAGTGAGGGTTTGCCCGGCATAGCTGGCGTAGCTGTCGTATTTTTTTTCCAATGCAGGTATTTGCATCATCATGTCGTGCATCAGGGGTAGTGGATACGTATTATCCAGGTTGAAAGTGCTCAGAATTTGTTCAGCCGATCCATTGTTGTCAAAATCGTTGACATGCATTACTAACGGGGCTTCGGGGGAGGCTTTCAGACGTGAATTCAGGCCGTGGTTGCCCACGATAAAATCCATGTCTCCATCCTGGTCAATGTCGGCAGAGGCTATTTTATTCCACCATCCGTTGGTCTCTTTCAAGCCTGAAGCAACTGTTTTGTTCACAAAATTTCCGTTTTCGTTTATCATAATGGTGATGGGCATCCACTCACCCACGATGATCAGATCCTGGTCGGCATCATTGTCCAGATCCTTCCATAGGGCGTCAGTGACCAGGCCTATACGTGACAATCCGGGTGCCTTTTCTTGTGTCACATTTGTAAAATTTCCTTTACCGTCATTTTCAAGCAGATAGCTTGAGGAAGGCACACCATAGGCGAAAAGCTCCATTCTTCCACCTACAAAAAGATCGATGTCGCCATCGTGGTCAAAGTCCTGCGGACGGGCGACAGCGGTACTTTCAAATTTGGATGTAGGGAGTGATTGTGCTGATTTTTCAAGTATTCCATTGCCTTTGTTGAAATACAACCGGTCTCGCAGGGCCGTAGAGCCGGAAGAAAACTCATTGCTGCCACTGACCACGTACAAATCGAGGTCGCCATCACCATCCGCATCAAAAAATGTACTGCTAACGTCTTCGGCTGATTGGTCATCAGTAAATAAAGATTTATTTTTCGGGGTGAAACTACCGGAACGATCTTGAAGATAGGTAACGCCTGGAAATCCTTTTGCTCCGCCCAGAAAAATATCGTCCAGGCCGTCTCCGTTTAAATCGCCAATAGCCGTTGCCGGACCTTCAGTTGATCGCATATGAAAGAGTAAACGCGAACGTTCAAAATCACTAAAGTCGCTTTCGGTGTGCTTGTACTTTAGTCTATCCCTGTAATTAATTTCGGTAAATAAAGGATCAGTTTCTTCGGTATCAGCTACATCGTTTTCCATTACTTTGGCATGGCTTTGTGTAAGGGTTAACACCGTATTGGTTTTTACGTTTTTCAGGAGGGTATGCCGGCCATCAGGCCATTCCACGAAAACAGAATCAACCCTATGGTGGCTTCCCAACCCAATCAGGATTTTATTATCCATCGTTGACTGGAAACCGCGCATGGGCATGTGCTCATGATAATATAATTGACCATTGGCTTTGATGGTAATTTTAGCACCTATCGCATCGAGGTTTTGTTTTTCACCCTTTAGTTTAAAGCCCAGGTAATGATTGTTCGGGCTTATGTTATCAGATTCATTCCTGTAAATAAAAGCGGGCATATTAACATTATTAACGATCAGATCCAGGTCACCATCATTATCCAGATCACCATAAGCCGCTCCGTTGGAATGGCTTGGTTCTCCCAGACCCCATTCTACTGCTTTATTTTCAAAATGGAGCCCCCCATTGTTCTTAAAGGCATAATTAGGTACTTTTACTGATGGGATTACATCTATTAATGTCCTGAAATCCACCCCGCTGTCACTGATAATCGACCGCATGGTACTTTCATTGGAAATGTGCCGGAGATAGTCCTGATTGGTCAGGTCCTGATATATACCGTTGGCCACGAAAAGGTCTTTGAAGCCGTCATTGTCAAAATCGGCGATGAGTGCTCCCCAACTCCAGTCTGTGGCGTGGATATTGGCCAGACGGCCCACTTCGCTGAAGGTGTTATTGCCATTGTTGAGGTGGAGCATATTTCTTGTAAACTGATGATAATAACCGTTTTCCACGCTGCCCTTATACCGGTCCCAGCTTTCAAAAGTCGTGACGGTCTTTACCCTGGATTCAGGTTCCGGAAGCATGTCGGTGACAAAGATGTCGGGCCATCCATCGTTGTTGATGTCACCCATGTCGGCACCCATGGAGGCCGCACTTATGGAGCGCATCTGCTCTTCTATTTTTTCAGAGAACGTGCCATCGCCATTATTCATATACAGATAGTCTTTCTCAAAAAAATCATTGGAAATATAGATGTCTGGCCAGGAGTCCCTGTTATAGTCACCAATGGTTATGCCCAGTCCGAAGGCGATCACGCTGCCATATATGCCCGCTGCTTCACTCACGTCTTCAAACCGGTTGGATGTGTTTTTGTAAAGTTTGTCACCCCCTATGCTATCACGGATATTTCGCATGTTTTTTTGCAGGTCGAATCCCCCAATGGCCTGGAAGGAGTTGTTGAGGAGATAGAGGTCCAGATCGCCGTCTTTGTCGTAATCAAAAAATACGGCATGGGTGGATAAACCGCTGTCCGCCAGGCCGTATTCTTCCGCCTTTTCTGTAAAGGTGCCATCGCTATTGTTGATGTAGAGTTCGTTTTTTTTGTTGTCGCCTGCTACATTTCCTGAATTACAGACATAAATATCCATCCAGCCATCGCTGTTTACATCGGCCATTGTTACACCGGTAGACCAGGGGTGTGTGCCCCCCACTTCTGCAATTTCTGTAATATCTTTAAAGTGAAAATCTCCTTTGTTCAGATACAGTTTATTGCGCTCCATATTTGAGGTGAAGAAAATATCGGGCAGGCTGTCGTTGTTAATATCACCAATGGCTACACCTCCGCCATTGTAAAAGTTACGATATTTATAAATATTGAATTTTTCATCAAAGGATAGGGTGTTTTTAAAATTAATGCCGGTTAGGGAGCTATCCATCCGAGTGAAAAGCGTTGTCATATTGCTTCCCGAAGGATCGTCAGATTGGCCATGGTTACATGCTGAAAAGCTCAACAGGCTTAAAAGATAACACAACGGGATTATATGGGCTTTCCCTATCATTTTTGCTATTTGTTTTTAGGTGACTCGTAGATGATCGTGTCCAATTAAATTGTTTTAATCCTGCAATTCCTGTGTGTCCAGGTCGCTTTCCATGGCGAGATCGGTAAAAAAGACAACGACAGAGGTGTCGTCATTCACATAGATTGATATCCTGCGATTGCCTTGTATTTTCACATAGGCCACCCCGTTATGGGGATGTTTTACTTCCATAAAATCATCGCCATACCAATTTTTAAAGAGTTGAAGCACATCCTCCTGCAATTCATTATTGCTCATGTCTTCGTTCCATGGCGACCAGCCATCATATTTTATTATGGCCTTCATTTTTGCTATTTTACCTGCTACAAACTCGGGATAAAATTCCATCGTAGCCGCATGTTTAAGCTCTTCTTTCAGTTTGTAAAGGACAGACATGTTTCCGCTCCCCTGATAGACCAGCTGTTGCTTGTTTAGTTGCCAACAGTGGGTATAAAAAGCGCTGTCGGTCATGCCCAGGCTTATTCCAAGGAACAGGGAATCGTAATGTTCACCTGAGGCCAGCCCTTCTTCTACCATTTGGTCATATTTTGATTTGGTGTTGCATGAAGTCCAGGTAAAAATGGCCACGAATAAAAACAGTAGAAATGTATTTTTAGTCATATTGATATACTTTCAGTTTTTGGTTGTTTAAGCCCAAAATTAACAATTTTGATTGATTTACTGTGGTGAATTGCAGGTTCCTTATTTCTTCATCTTCCAGCAAGCCGGAAATTGTAATTGGCAAGGATTGGAAGCGGCAATTGCCCTGGTTGATTAATACTTCAGGATATCCGGCGGCATAAATCCCGGTTTGAGGTTTAGCCCGGTACTGGTTGCCTCCGGTAATGACATCAGGCAGGCCGTCATGATTAATATCTGCGACCTGAATGGCATGCACCGGGCCGTACTGCACCTGAACAGGAAGCGGGAGCACCTCAAAAGTGAGGTTACCCTTATTTTTTAAAATGATCGATCGTGTTTCGTACACCTGGGTTTTTAAAACACCGTTCATTTGTGGAAAAATATCATTTATTTGCTTACCCTGATAATCTTCATGTTTTGGATATTGTCCCTGTAGGTTTGGTATTTGGGCCACCATGTCGTTTCGAAGTGGCAAGGGATAGTCTTTTTCTCCATTGTAGGTGGTAATCACCTGTTCAATTGTGCCATTCATGTCGAAATCATAGACATACATGGTCAATGGGCGTTCCTGAGTGGCCTTCATGCGTGTGTTCTGGCCGTGGTTGCCCAATATGATGTCTGTATTTCCATCATTGTCGAGATCGGCAGCTTTGAGGGTGTTCCACAGGCCGGCAGTATTACTTAATCCGTTTTGGTCAGGGCTTTCGCTGAAACGCCCG
>JAOUKJ010000255.1 GCA_029882675.1 Cyclobacteriaceae bacterium | reverse complement strand
TATTACCTGTCTGAGTAATGACTGCGCAATCACCGTAGCATATAAAGCCGGACAATGCATTTATTATCAGGACATTTCTATCCCCTGCATTGACCATCCGGATGTTGTTCAGGAAGAAGATCCTGAAGAAGAAGATCCTGAAGAAGAAGATCCTGAGGTAGAAGATCCTGAGGTGGAAGATCCTGAAGTAGAGGATCCTGAGGTAGAGGACCCTGAGGTGGAAGTGACTGTACCCACGGCTAAACTGTTAGTAACTGAAGATAAACTAACGATTTGCCAGGGGGAAGAGGTCACTGTTGATGTGCAATTGACAGGTAATGGCCCGTGGACACTGGAGTATTCAGATGGCAAGAACATCCATGTGATTCATGAAATCACTGAAGAAATATATGAACTCAAAATAAATAAGGACGGCACGTATTCACTTGTGGATGTAAGCGATGGTCATGGAGTTGATGGTGAAGCCATTGGCGTACTTGATGTAGAATTTAATGAGGCTCCTGACGCTGAAATCACAGGCGGTGGATGGATATGCCAGGGAGAAGAGTCTGAGGTAAATTTCAACCTGAAAGGAAAGGGCCCCTGGACACTGACATATACTGATGGCCTGATAGAAAAAACGGTACAGACTGAAGAATCAATTTTTACGATTCTGGCAGATAAAACCAGCATATTTAAGGTGCTCAACATCACTGACCAATTCTGTGCAAACTATGAATTGAAAGGTGAAATAGAAGTAAACATCAAAGAATCTCCCAGGGCATCGATCAAAGGAGGAGGTGAAATTTGCGAAGGACAGACAGCCGGTATAGATTTTGAACTGGAAGGAGAAGGACCATGGACGATAAACTATACAGATGGAGTGAAAGATTATTCCATCCTTACTGAATCCAATTCTTATCATCTGGATGTTTCAGAACCGGGAGAATATGCAATAACAAGTATTCAAAACGAGAACTGTACAGGCACTTTTGAAGGAACAGTAATTGTAAAAGCCGCAGTGCCGCTGAAAGGGACACTGTTTGTTGATCAGGAACAATGCGCAAATGAGGAAATCGAAATTATACTTAAATCAAATCACCCAAATCCCGCTGAGGTAGAATGGGAAACAGATGGTGATGGAGAATTTACATCTAAAGACGCTGAAAGAGCCGTCTATTTACCTACTGATTTCGACAAAGAAATAACCTTTACTGCACACTTGCGGGATAAATGCGAATCCCAGACACTTTCTGCCTCTACGGTTATAATTAAACCAGCTGCTGACTTCGGTTTTGAGCCAAAGGTTGAAAAAATAATTACGAAGGTAGAATACACCTTTGTGCCCACATACGATGAGGGTGATAGCTATACCTGGACGTATAGTGATGGAGCAGAAGACCATACTTTAGCTTCAGTACATACTTTTGAAAATTCCGGAAATTATACGGTGACACTACACGTTGAAGAGGGCAGTTGCTCCATGAGCGAAACTGTAGAAATAGTTGTCCACGCCAACGCAAACCTGTTTGTTCCTTCTGTATTTAATCCGGAGTCAAGCAGCGAAGAGAATAGTGTAGTCCGGGTTTATGGAGAGGACATTGCTAATGAAGGGTTCGCTTTTGAAATATTTAACCGTTGGGGCAAAATAGTCTATAAAACACATAATTTTGATGAGGCCAGAAGTGTAGGATGGGACGGCACCCGGAAGAACGAAGCACAGGAAAATGGCGTTTATACCTATGTGTTAAGGGGGAGATTCAACAGTGGTGAATTTTTTGAAAAAACAGGGACTATAACACTCGTTAAGTAAAAAGAGAAGCTTACTCTGTATGGGAAAAATTCGAACCGGAATATTTTTAATATACCTTCTCGCATCCTGTCCTGTCTTAGGGCAGGATGCAGTGTTTTCGCAATTTTTCAATACCACCTTATACCTCAACCCGGCATTAGCAGGAATAGAAGATGAGATTATTGTCAACTCAAACTACCGCACACAGTGGAATAGTTTACAATTTCCCTATCAGACTACGCAGATTTCAGCCGTCATGCCCTATTACCGCGACAAACACCAAAAGCCTTTTGGTCATTTAGGTGGATTGGGGCTGTCAATATACAATGACGTAGCAGGTCGGGACAATAACTTTAAAACTACCGGGTTGAACTCAAATTTTGCTTACAATCTGCCGCTTGACCGCCACTATATTCATGTAATCACCTTTGGTCTGCAAACGGGCCTTGTACAGAAACGCATAGATACAAGTACATTGCAATGGGGAGAACAATATAACCCCTATGTCGGGTTTGACTCTTCCATATCACCAACAGAAGCAGGAGAATTTAGAAACAGGGCGTTTTTTGATGTGGGCTCAGGAATTTTTTGGTTTTACAATCCCCTGGCGCAGGAAAACAGAGTAGTGACAAGTATAAACTCCGGAATATCTGTGGCACATATGAACCATCCGGATGAGTCGATGGTAGATTTTGAAACCAATCGCCTCCCTCTGCTCTACAAGTATCATGGGGGTATTGTTTTCCGGATAAGCACACATGTCACCGCCTCCGCCAATGTACTGGTGGCCTATCAAAATGAAACTTCACAACAAAATTTTGGCACTTATTTCTCGTACACATTCCATTCTGAAAGTGACGGCCTCATCACAGAGGGGGTCTTCCGGCTGGGTGGATGGTACAGAGCGCAGGATGCCGCTATTTTTCTTACTGAATTTGAAACACCAAAATTCAAACTGGCCTTCAGCTACGATATGAATACTTCATCACTGAGGTACGGAAGTCGCGGTATTGGAAGTTATGAGGTTCATCTGGGCCTTCGTTTTGCCGAACACGAATTGCCAAAAAGCAGGTATTGATGAAACGATTACTGACGATATTGTTTTTTTTATTTTCTATGGGGCCTTTATATGCACAGCAGGTTTTCTGGGCAGATACCGTGCTTGAAGTTTCATCCGAGCGAAAACTTTCTCATCATTATTCCATGCTCCACCCAAATGCCTACAAAGCGCGCATGGTTCTCGGCAAACCGAATATTATGCCGGGCAATGAAGGTACTGGAAAAGTTTGGATGCCCCGTAGTTCAAATGAAGAGGATTATATCAAAGTGGGATTTAATCAACCAATCAAAGTAAAACAAGTCGTCATTGCAGAAACACATAACATCACTGCAATTGCCGGTTTGTATTTGTATACTGTTAGTGGAAAGGAGATACATATTGAGAATTTCCGGCCAAGGACATTGCCTCTTCCAGGTAGATTATTACACGTTTTTATCGATGAAACAGCAGAAAATATAGCTGCTGTAAAAATAACCCTGAGCGGAAAAAATATTCCCGGCAATACGGGGATAGACGCTATTGGAATATCTGATTCATATATTCCTGTAGATGTAAGTGCAAAAATTGCAATTGGTGTACATACTGCGCTTGATCCGGAAAAAATGGATGAAAACATCAACAGTCCCTACAAAGACCTGAAGCCTTTGCTTTCACCTGATGGCAATACCATGTTTTTTAGTCGCATGAAACATCCGGGAAACATAGGTGGAGAAAAGGATCTGGAAGACGTATGGATGTCCTTAAGAGATCCTGAAACCGGAGAGTGGACACAGGCTGTCAACGCCGGGCCACAAATCAATAATGAAGGCCCAAATTTTATTGCATCGGTCACACCTGCCGGATATACTTACCTGGTTTTGCTGGGAAATGAATACCGCAACAATCAGAAAATGAAAAATGGATTGAGCATTGCTACGAAAACCAGCGATGGTTTCTCGGTACCGGAAAGTGTGGAAATAAATGACTACGAAAATTTCTCCAAACAAGCGAATTTTTTCCTCGCATCAGGAGGAAGAATCATTGTGATGTCAGTTCATCGCAGAGAATCTTTCGGAAAACGAGACATCTATGTCACCTTTCAACAAGAGGATGGAACCTGGTCCGTCCCCCTTAACCTTGGTAAAACAATCAACACGGGGGAAGAAGAGGCCGCACCCTATCTTGCAGAAGATGGCAAAACCCTTTTCTTCTCGTCCGATGGGCACCTGGGGTATGGTGGGGCCGATGTATTCATTTCACGGCGCCTGGATGACACCTGGACCAACTGGTCTGAACCTGAAAACCTGGGAACGGCTGTAAACTCCCGGGAAGATGATATGTTTTTTTACCTGACTGAAAGTGATCATAAGTATGCCTATTTTACAAGGGGAGATAAAAAAGATGCAGACATATACCGCCTATTGCTCCCGATCTTCCACCTGCCCGAACCTGTGGTAGCTTTGGAGGGACGCGTCCTAAACAGAAAAACAATGGAGCCCATCGGCGACGCCCGAATTACCTTCAGGGAAACAGAAAGCCGCGTAATTGTTCATCGTCAATATTCTGATAAATCTAACGGGGCATATAACGCTTCCTTGCCACTGGGCAAAGTTTATGAACTCTACGCCAGTGCCGAAGGCTTTTTATCCATCGAAAGTCAGGAAATTGATATGACATCATTTTTTGAACCTGACACCCTCCAACGAGACATTCTACTTGATCCGGTGGAAGTTGGCAAAAGAGTACCGCTGGACAACATCTACTTTGATTATAACAAAGCAACACTGCGTCAGGAATCCGCTTCCCAACTCAACCTGATCTATGAATTTATGGAAGAAAACCTAACTGCACGAATTGAACTCGATGGGCATACCTGCTCTATGGGTGATGAGGACTATAATCAAAAACTTTCCGAACGAAGAGCCCGCGCGGTTAGAAGGTACCTGCTCGACAGGGGTATAGAAAGCGAAAGGGTTACTTCAATAGGTTTGGGTGAAGCTGCACCCGTAGCGAGTAATGAAAGCGAAGAAGGGAGAGAACAAAACAGAAGGGTCGAGTTTGTGATTATGGAAAAGTAATATGAAAAGAACCTCTATTCTATATTTTTCTTCGCCTGATCTCCTTACGTATCATCTGTAGTTCCCTGGAACTTTGGCCGGCCACCGAAGTGTTTTCTTCTGCCCTTCTGAAGAGATAAGGCATCACTGCTAAAATAGGGCCATATGGAACATATTTTGCAATATTAAACCCCGAACGGGCTAAATTAAACGAGATATTATCACTCATGCCATAAAGCTGTGAAAACCACATCCGCTGGTCATTACGCTCAATACCATTATCCATAATCAAACCAGCCAGAAGCTTGTTGGAGACCTCATTGTGCGATCCGCACATCACAGAAACAATATCTTTATTCTCAAAACAAAGCCTCAGCCCATCGTCAAAACATTGATCTGTCGCATTTTTATCAGCATGAATTGGGCTGGGTCGGCCTTCCTCAGCCGCCCTTTCCCTTTCTTTTTCCATATAAGCCCCCCGAACCAGCTTTGTGCCAAAATAATAACCTGACCGTCTAGCTTCCGCTATTCCCTCCTTCAGATTTTTTAGTGAATCGGTTCGATACATCTGGTAGGTGTTAAAAACAATTGTTTTCTCCTTATTATAACGAGCCATCATCTCATAGGTAATTTTATCGATAGGTCCCTGCACCCAGGTTTCCTCCGCATCAATCATAATGGGAACACCCGCTTGAGCAGCGTGATCACAAACGCAGTTTACACGGTATTTTATCCGTTCAAAGGCTTCGTGTTCATCGGCCATTAGCATTGCTCCCGATGATATTTTTTCGAGCAAGGTGACAGACGCCATGCCCGTCATCTTAAAGACACTAAACGGTATCCCATCATGGTCACGGGCAGCATCAATGGTTCTGATAATCTCTTTCATCGCTTTATCAAAACCAGCTGATGTCTTTTCACCTTCAACAGAGTAGTCTAAGATTGTACCTATTCCATATTTCTTCAACTCCTCCACTGTCCGCGTACTGTCATCAATCGATTCTCCCCCGCAAAAATGTGCAAAAACAGTTTGACGTATTATCCCCTTTACGGGCATTCTTATTTTTAGTGCGAATTTTACTATGGCAGTGAAAATGATGGAAAGCCACTTATTGTTGATCAGGGTAAAGATCAGGTTGGCTTTTTTAAGTTGATGGTCTGTTTTTGATGAAAAAGCAATAGCCAAATCATCAAAATTTATGATTTCATTTCTCGGTTGCATTTTTTTCTAAGGCTGTGCAAATATATCTGTTTGATGATATAAAAGAAAAAATTTACACCTTTTGATGCTGTCTGAAAATCACCAATATTTATAAGGATAGCACCGGACATTCAGCCCTAAAATAAAACACTGACAGTAGGATAAAAACACGCTAATTTTTTAC
>JAOUKJ010000256.1 GCA_029882675.1 Cyclobacteriaceae bacterium | reverse complement strand
GGGGAATGGAAGACAAAGCGATAATTGCCGGTTATTTAGATTTGTCTTTTATTAACCTGTTGCATGCGGCCAGAAAACTGGATATCTCCTGGAGACGGATGCGGCCTGAAACCCAGCGGGTGACGGCAGATTATTTTCACCCCTCCTTTTTGTCAAATAGAATTGACCTGAACGGACGCTTCTTTTTACATAAAGAAGATACCAGCTTTATAAACCGCTCAATTGATGCAGTAGTTATGTTTGCTTTAGCGAAAAATATGCACATACACTTTTCAACAGAGCTACAGAGGGGACATCGACTGATGAGCCATAGTGGGTTTCCGGAGGCAGCTGACTTTAATATTATGTATTACGGCACAGGTTTCTCCTGGATTAAAAATAATTTTGTATTGGAAAATAAATTAAGCGCCGGAAATAAAGGCCACCTCACTAGTGAAGGATCTGCGCTACAAGTAAAATTAGAAGGAAAACTATCTTATAGAGTGCCTTTATCCAAATATTGGGTGTCTAACTTAAAATTGGAATCTTCAAAAATGATAGGCCGGGAACTTTATATCAACGACTTGTTTAGGGTGGGTGGGTTAAATAGCCTTCGGGGTTTCTTGGAGAATCAGTTTTATACTTCGTCATTTGTGTTATCCAATATGGAATTGAGAAGGTATTTCGGTGCAGAGAGTTACGGACTTTTTTTTTATGATGCGACATTAATGGCAATAGAGAATAATTTAAATGAAATAATATGGCCTTGGGGAATAGGAGCTGGCTTTAATTTAGCAATGGAAAAGGGAGAGCTAAGGCTTCTTTTTGCTTGGGGCAAAAATACCGGAGAGTCGTTTAATATGCTGGATATTAAAGCCCATATTGGCTATCTTGCAAAATTTTAAAACCAGCGCGATCAGAAGTAATGAAATTTTATGCAAAATAAATTGAAAATTAAACATGGTATAATTGCAGTTTTATTATGCATAGCACTTCCTCTGACAGTATCGGCCATTCCGGCTTATGAGGAAATTAAAAATTTTGAGAACCAGTTTATTTGCTTTAATGAAACGAATAACTACTGGGAGTATACCACAAACCCCCATCGGGGAAACTATTCTGTCCGGCTTCTGCAGGCCGAATATCCGGAAGGATTATTTCTCAAAATAAGTTCAGTAGAAAAGATTAACGTTTTCATCAATGAAAGAGTAACTGCTGGAAACAATGATTATTTCTTCAATCTGGATAGTCTGTTTAAAATCCACGGGAGTACAGAGTTGATGTTCACCTTTCCGAATACAAGGCTAAATGATATTTCCATATCACTTTTACAGCCTTTTGATGTGGTTTTTACGAAAATAGAAGGCCCGGTATTAAGGGAAGAGGAAGGATTTTCAGAATTTGTCATGATTGTTTTTTTAGGAATCATGGGATTGTGGGCGTTATTTAAAAATCTTTTTACACAGGATTTTAAAAACTTTTTTCAATGGTATAATACATTTAGCTTTAGTCATAAAGAGGAAAATTTATTTAAGGTCAAATTAGCTTCTACGTCCAGTTTATTAGTGATATCCCTTTTGATATTGATCATTTCCTTTTCAATAACCATTGTTAAATATAAATATGGATTCCCACGGGAACCTTTACAGGTGTATTTCTACTTTTTCATCCGGATAATTGCTTTTGTTTCTGTTTTCTTGCTGATTAAAATATTAGTCATTCGCTTCTTTTGTTATCTCTTTAAGCTCAGGAGGTTTTTTGTATCTCATTTTTATAATTATTTAAGGATTACGCTGTTAGCTTCAATAGCATTTGCCTTGATTTTGTGTACTTTATATTGGTTAGGAATTGAAAATATAAACACCATCTGGTTGGCTAATGCATGTTATTTTATCGTTGTATTGAGATCTTTTATCATCTTTTTTAAGCTTATTCATGCAGGGGATTATCGAATTTCGTATTTATTTTCATACATTTGCGGCACGGAAGTAATACCCTTTTTTATAATTTATCAATCTGGGATATAAAAACGATGGAAAAAACGGTGACTGTATCTATGGGAGAAGATGTTATTGAAAACAGAATGAAAAAAATAGAGAGTATTTTGGTGTCTCAGCCAAAACCATCTACTGAAAATTCACCCTATTTTGACCTGGCAGAAAAATACGGAATTAAAATAGATTTTCGACCATTTATTCAGGTTGATCCTGTTTCAATTAAAGAATTCAGAAAGCAGAAAGTAGATATTATGGCTCATACGGCTATTATTTTCACTAGCCGTAATGCCGTAGACCACTTCTTTAATATTTGTAAGGAGTTGAAGCTTGACATGCCACCGGATATGAAATACTTTTGTATCTCAGACCAGACGTCTAATTACCTGCAAAAATATATCGTAATCCGTAAACGCAAGATATTTACAGGACATAGAACGGCTACAGATTTGTTGGAAATACTAAAAAAGCATAAAAATGAAAAGTATTTATTTCCTTGCTCTGATATAAGGAAAAACGATATACCTGAATTTTTAAAAAGTAATGGCTATCAATATAATGAAGCTATCATTTACAGGACTGTTGCCGCAGACTTAAGTGATTTGGATGATGTATATTATGATATCATTGCGTTCTTTAGCCCAAGTGGAATCAACTCTCTGTTTGTGAATTTCCCTGATTTTAAGCAAAATAACACCCGAATAGCAGCCTTCGGCCCCACAACTGCCCAGGCGGTGAAAGATCATGGCCTTGTTTTGGACATTCAGGCCCCCTTGCCAGATGCTCCTTCAATGACAGGAGCCCTGGAGTATTACATTAAAAAGGCCAACGGACTAAGTTGAGAAATTGCGGTTTAACGGAAATTAATGTAATTTGCCGCAATATATTGTTATTAAGAAGGAGTAAAATGCGGTTTTTATCTTTAGAATATCGTATCTTTATGTCCTTGTTATTTTTTCAACTATGAGGAAATTACTTTTCAGTCTTGTATTTTTTGTCATGATAGGTTCATTGTTTGCGCAACAAGATGCACAGTTTTCCTATTACATGAATAATCACCTCTACTATAATCCCGCTTGGGCAGGAGTTGAAAATATCACTAAAATAACCCTTTTGCACAGAAGCCAATGGGCATGGTATCAATCAACTTTTGATGATGGGGGGGCACCAACTACTCAGGTGTTTAGTTTGTCAACACCGATATATAAACTTAAAAGTGGCTTTGGTACACATATAGTGCATGACCAATTGGGTCCGCAAAATAACCTTGAAATGCAAGGGTCTTTCGCTTACCATCTGGGCGTGAAGGATTCCAAAGTTTCTGTTGGTCTGAGAACAGGCTTCTTTTCCCAGTCTATTCAGTGGGATTACCTGCGGGCTATTGATCCGGATGATCCGGTGCTTTCAGGAAAATCGGGAAAAGAATCTCAAATCAGACCAGATATGGCGGGTGGAATATTTTTCGTCCATGAAGATTATTACGGAGGGGTTAGTTTCAATCACATCCTGAAATCTTCCTTTGATTTTGGCCTGAATGATGTACGCAATGCACTTGCAAATCATATGTTCATTACCGGAGGCTATTATTATGATATAAGTACAATGGCCAGATTACACTCTTCTGCTTTAATGCAGACAGATTTTAAACAATATAATGTGACTTTAGGTTTAATATTAACCATGATGCAAAGAGGCCAGGAACAATTTTGGGGAGGACTGACGGTGAGACAGTCAGAAGATATTGGTGCTTTGCTGGGATATAATTTTTTGAAAGACAAATCGTTGAAAGTGGGCTATAGTTTTGGTTATGTGTTTAAAGATCGAATAGCGAAGGAGCCTACTTCACACGAGTTTATATTAATGTATGAATTGCCTGGGATTGGGCCTGTGAATAAGAAAATTCAACATACCCCCCGCTTTAGGCATTAAAATAAAATTAACGATTTATTTTGCGTTTTGAATCTTATATATTCACTTTGTAGGATAATATTATAAAATAAAAGCCAAAAGACGTTAATTAGCGATCTGAAATTTGAGTAAATTTCAGGACAAGTTGACCAATTCAATAATTTTGTTGATATTGTTATTAAGTGCAAAGTAAAGAAAAAAGATAATTATGTATAAAAGGCTAAACTTGGGTAAATGTGTTTTCATTCTGGGGATTGTGGCTATCTCATCATTGAGTGGATGTAGCTTATTGGGCTTGGGCGGCGATGGCGGCGATGGTGGAGAACTGGTTGGAGTGTCCGGAAGGGAAGGTTGGGTCATGGTTCAACCGTATGGTATGGTGCCAATCCGTGCAGGTACATTTCATATGGGGCAAACTGATGAAGATCCCGCCTCTACACAAATAAACTTTAACAAACAGGTTACGATCGGTCAGTTTTTTATGGACGATACGGAAATCACAAACAATGAATACCGTCAGTTTACCATCAGACTGCTGGAAGATTCCGTTTCTGCAGGTGTGCTTACCGAAGGAGATTTTTATGAGTTGTATTACCCCGATACTACAGTCTGGGAAAGAGACTTTTCTCACCACATGGGAGATCCTATGCAGGACTATTATTACTGGCATCCGGGATACGATGATTATCCTGTCGTGGGCATAAGCTGGAGTGCGGCCACCTATTTTAGCCAGTGGCGTACAAATTATTGGAATGATTACAGGAAGCAAATTGGCGAACCAATGATGCCGAATTTCAGGTTGCCCTCAGAAGCTGAATGGGAATATGCCGCACGCGGTGGTCGTGACATGGCCAAGTACCCATGGGGTAATCCTTATATAAGAAATAGCAGAGGTTGTATGCTGGCTAACTTTAAGCCTGGTCGTGGTAATTATTACGATGATGGATTCCATTATACTGCACCCATTGAATCTTTCTTCCCAAATGACTTTGGTCTCTACGATATGTCCGGAAACGTGGCGGAGTGGGTTCTTGACGATTTTAACCCGGCATCTGTCCCTACAGTATGGGATCTAAACCCTGAATTTATCGATCGAAGAACCGATCCCGAGGATGAATATTACGATCCGTTGGTTGTACCTAAAAAAGTGGTAAGAGGCGGTTCCTGGAAAGATATTGCTTATTATCTTCAGACGGGCACACGTACCTACGAGTACAGGGATTCCACACGTGCTTTCATAGGTTTTCGCAATGCTATGACACATTTAGGACGTTCTTCCGGATTTGAATTTTAGAAGTAATAATTTCTTATTATATTTATCCCTGATTAAACAAGTATTTAACGAAAAAACATAAGACAATGAGCAAGAAAAAAGGCGGATTTGCTGAATTACTCTTTAAAACCATAATGCCCAAGGTATATGGTATTGGTGCTGCGGTAGTTATTGTAGGTGCCATGTTTAAAATACTCCACCTGCCTGGTGCGGCAGAAATGCTTGGAATAGGCTTAACCGTAGAAGCCATCATATTCTTCCTGAGTGCATTTGAACCACAGCATGCAGAAACAGACTGGTCCAGAGTATACCCTGAATTAGCAGAAGACTATACCGGCGAACCCAAGGCCAGACTTTCCAATAAAAAAGAAGTTTCTCCTTCTGAGAAATTGGATGGCATGATGGAAAAAGCGAAAATAGGCCCTGAACTCATTGATAGCCTGGGTAAAGGTTTGAAAAATATGGCCGATTCGGCATCTCAAATGGCCAACCTCAGCAATGCTGCTGTAGCGACCAATGAGTATGCGAAAAATGTAGGTACGGCCTCAAAATCCTTATTGGAAATGAATAAGTCGTATGCTTCTACGGCTAGTGCAATGGCAGGTATGGCCAATGCTGCAATAGATACTCAAGAGTATCATACGCAAGTACAAAATGTAACAAAAAATCTGGGCGCTTTAAATTCTGTTTATGAATTGGAATTGAAAGATGCCAATACGCACTTAAAAGCGATGAATAAGTTCTATACCAACATGACTGAAGCTGTTGACAGTATGTCTAAAGTCGGTGAGAACTCAAAAATGTTTACCCAGGAGCTTTCAAAACTCACAGGTAATTTGACGGCACTAAACAATGTGTACGGTAATATGCTGACTGCTATGAGAGGCACTGGAAGCGGCGAGAGTAAGTAAATTTTTTTAATTAACTAAACAAAACTTACAATGGCTGGAGGTAAACAATCCCCAAGAGATAAGATGATTGGTATGATGTATCTCGTACTAACCGCGCTACTCGCGTTACAGGTTAGTAATGCGGTACTTGAAAAATTCATCTTTATTAATAGTACACTGGAAGGACTCGCTCATGATAACGGAGAGA
>JAOUKJ010000862.1 GCA_029882675.1 Cyclobacteriaceae bacterium | reverse complement strand
TACAGGAAACAATCCCGTGAATTTCGTTTTCCATGGTGGTTCGGGATCTGAACAGCACCAAATCAGGGAAGCGATTGAATATGGCGCTGTGAAAATGAATCTCGACACAGACTTGCAGTGGGCTTACTGGGAAGGAATCAGGGACTATTACCAGGGGAATGAAGGTTATCTTCAGGGTCAGATAGGTAATCCCGAAGGAGATGATGTTCCCAATAAAAAATACTACGATCCAAGAAAGTGGTTACGTGAAGCAGAATTAACTTTCATCAGCCGTTTGGAGCAGGCCTTCAAGGATCTCAATTGTATCAACAAGATGTTATAAGTAGTACAGGGATCATACTCTTTTTTTTAGTTTGAAATCTCCGGACCTACCTTGAAAACTTAATTATACAACCATGAAAAAGGTGAAAGGTACAAATGAATCATACAGTCTTATCTCTGATTTTGATATTCACTTATTCAGGGAAGGGAAACATTTCAAACTTTATGAAAAACTCGGATCTCATGTCATTGAACATCAAGGAGTAAAAGGCACTGTTTTTGCGGTATGGGCACCGGATGCTGAGGCAGTTTCTTTGATTGGTAATTTCAACCACTGGAACAGAAATGAGCACATTATGCATGCGCGCTGGGACAGCTCGGGAATCTGGGAAATATTTTTACCCCATATAGGTCATGGTGAGGTCTATAAGTATTCCATAAAAACGAAGACCGGGGAGATTCTGGAAAAGAGTGATCCCTTCGCCTTCTATTGGGAACAACCACCAAATACTGCTTCTGTGGTATGGGACATCGATTATACATGGAAAGACAAAAACTGGCTAAAAAAAAGAGCTAAAACGGTCGGTCATCAGGAGCCTATGGCCGTTTATGAAGTACATCTGGGATCGTGGAAAAGAAATAACAACGGTGGCTCCCTGTCATACAGGGAACTTGCCGTTGATTTGGTTGCCTATGTCAAGGAAATGGGTTTTACACATGTAGAATTTATGCCTGTCATGGAGCACCCTTTTTATGGTTCCTGGGGGTATCAGGTACTGGGTTATTTTGCCCCAACAAGCCGTTATGGCAGCCCACAGGATTTCATGTATCTTATACAGGAATTTCACAAAGCGGATATTGGTGTAATCCTGGACTGGGTACCTTCTCATTTCCCGGGTGATGAACACGGACTTTACAAATACGACGGTTCTCACCTTTATGAGCATGCCGATCCCTGGAAAGGATACCACCCTGACTGGACCAGTTATATATTTAATTATGACAGAAACGAGGTGCGTTCATTTTTGATCAGTAGCGCTTTGTTTTGGCTCGATAAATATCACGCCGATGGATTGCGCGTCGATGCTGTTGCGTCAATGTTGTATCTGGATTATAGTAGAAAAGATGGTGAATGGATACCAAACATATATGGGGGAAATGAAAACCTGGAGGCCATCCATTTTCTAAAACAGTTTAATGAAGCTGTTTACGCTGAATTTCCGGATGTTGTCACTATTGCCGAGGAATCGACCAACTGGTCTAATGTCTCCCGGCCAACCTATACTGGCGGCTTGGGCTTTGGTCAAAAGTGG
>JAOUKJ010000254.1 GCA_029882675.1 Cyclobacteriaceae bacterium | reverse complement strand
AAAGCAAAAGGCGGGTGAATTGACAGTCAGTGACCTGCCCGAAAGGGCTGAAAAGTGGGTAAAATATGCCTTGGGATCAATGGAATTGCCGGCAGATGACCCCCAATGGATCAAAGTGGATAAGGAAAGGCAATTGGTAAAATACAGGCTAACAGCAAGTGGGTTGCAGGAGGTTACTGAGGGGCATATTCAGGGTAGTGGATGCCTGATAGAGTTGACAACCCTTGAAATAAACGGTGCGCAATATTGGACATTGGGACTGGAGGCCTTCGGCGATGAAAGGGCAAAAGTCCTGCGCCAAACATATCTGCGTTTTGCAAAAGACGTTGGCCCCGGCTTAACACCGGAGCTTTCCAAATTAGAATATATGAGCTATCCGGCCTTTTTAAACTGGGGAAGCTTTTGAATATGTTTTACCCCAACACATCCAATATCGGTTTACCCAATCCATCAGGTGTGGTATAGACCGGGCGGTCTTCAATGTTATAATGCGTATCGGGAGGAATACCCAGGGCATGATAAATGGTCTGGTGTACCTGGTCGATCATCACGGTGTTTTCAATGGAGGAGCAGGGTCGTTCATCAGCGGTCTTTCCATATACAAGGCCTTTCTTCACTCCGCCACCCCACATTAAAATGGAGCTGCCATCGGTAAAGTGCCGGTGCATGCCGTAGTATTTTTCGTCTTCAATCACTTCGGGCTGATCCACCTGGTCTTTTACTTTTTGCCCGGGGCGGCCTTCCAGGATGGCATCGCGACTAAACTCGCTGGCCAGGATGATCAGTGTACGATCCAGGTGACCAGTCTCATCCAGATCCCTGATCAGTTGGGCTATGGGCCTGTCAATGTTCTCTTTCATTTTTACCAGCCGCGTATGTCCGTTTTCATGGGTATCCCAACCCAGGAAGGGTACATATTCAGTGGAAACACTGATAAAACGGGCCCCGTTCATGGCCAATCGTTTGGCCAGCAGGCAGCCCTGTCCAAACCGGCCGGTATTGTAGATGTCATATACCGCTTTGGGTTCCTGATGGATGTTGAAGGCCTCCGCTTCCGGGGAGTTGAGCAGGCGGTAGGCCTGTTCCATTGACCTGACGAGCGATTCTTTTTGATAGCCGCTACCCTGATCCTGTAAAGGCCCTTTTTTCACGAGTTCGTTGTAAAGTCTGTGCCGGGCCTCAAAGCGTTTCATGTCCATACCCTTTGGAGGCTTTACACTCTCCAGCCCCGTTGTAGGATCAGGAATGAGAAAAGGGCCGTATTCCGTGCCCAGAAAGCCAGCGGAATGGAAAGCTTTGAGTTCTTCGGCTTCACCTACCGTAAAGCGCTGGCCTAAGGAAATAAATGGCGGAATAACCGGGTTGGCAGGCCCCAGTTCTTTGGCTATCCAGGCCCCGATATGCGGCATCTGGATGGACTGGGGGGGCTCGTAGCCCGTATGCCAGTGGTACTGGTGCCGTGTATGAAGAATGTGCCCCAGATCGGCCGACCGGTAGGAGCGGATGATCGTACCTTTATCCATCACACTCCCGATGTTGGAGAGCCCCTGGGAGAAATGCAGGCCGTCTACAATGGTGGGTTCACTGGGGAAAGTGCTTAGAACACGCTTGCTTTCTATGCCTTTCTCATAGGGAGCGTAGGCCTTGGGGTCGAAAGTCTCGGTATGGGCCATGCCTCCGGCCATCCATAATAAGATTACCGTATCGGCTGTAGCCGGCAGGCGTTTGGCCGGGTTGCATGAGGAAAGAAAACTGGTGGCCGGTACTGTGGCAGACATCGCAGCCAGACTGGCCAAACCCATCTTCTTTAAAAAGTCCCTTCGTAGCAGTTCTTCGTGTTGCATCAGTAGATAAATTGAAATTCAGGTAATAATACAGTAGCCCAGAACAAGTCCTGTATATCTTCATTTTTTGGTTGTTCTCCCAGGGATGTCGCGATCACATCCATCTCTTCAGCAGTAGGCTTTCTGCCGAAAGAGCGCAGGTAAAGGTTGTTGGCAATGGCCTTGCTGTCCCCACCGTAATCTTCCAGCCATTTATCAGCACCTTCGGCAATGATACCATTGAAAAATCCGCCATTTGTCAGCTCCAGTGATTGCAGCAGGGTGGCAAAATCATCGCGTGAGGTCGCTACATTTTCGCGGGTGGGGCGGCCAAGCACTTTCTGGAATGGATCGAGTGCTACCAATGACGAGCGGGCAAATGTGAGCTTTGGCAGGCTGTCAAAAGTAAAAGTAAGCAGGTTGCCCCAGTGCCGGGGATTTTGCCAGCGGGCTTTTTCCCAATTACTGTCGTCAAAGCCCTCAGCCATCCAACCTGTCGGAGGTGCCTCACGGGTGCATTTCCAGTTACCGTTAGAGTTTATATTTTCAAAGGTACCATCTGTATAATAAACCCGCAAAGCCATAAGTACGCCAGCCGGGTTTGATACCTGCCCTTCATTTTCAGCGGCGATGGTCAATGTGTTTTTGCCGGCGTTAAGCCAGGTAGAAACATCCACTTTTTGTGTCTTTCGCCAGTCATTTCCTTCTGCTGCTTTTTCGCCATTGACGTGCATGGAAAATGAATGGTCGGCCGTGACCAGGCAAATGGCGCGGTCAATGCTTTTTGCCACATCTAAACTGAAGGTATGCCTGAAATACCTTTTGCCAGGGTAGGGGAGCACATCCCGGTCGAACTCTACCTCTCTTTGCCAGATCCATGAAGCCGGTCGTTCAGTGTCAAAAGGATCAAAAGCTACGGCCTGATAGACGGGTGAGACCACCTGGCCTACAGCATCTGCAAACTGCTCGGCACTAAGACGGCGTACTACCGGCCCCCGGAATACAAACTGTTCGGAACGAATGTCTTCAATTTTTGAATAGCGGACAGCCTGTAACTGATATGTTTTGGATGTCATGATGAGATCCAACAAGTGCTTGATGTCATGGCCTGAGTCTATCAGCTCAGCGGCCAGCCAGTCGAGCAAGTCCTGGTTCCAGGGCTTGTTGTCCATTTCGTCATAGCGGGCCACAATACCCCGGCCCATCAGCCGGCCCCACAGGCGGTTGGTGATGGTGCGGTAGAGCCGTCCGTTTTCAGGTTTTACCATGATCTGCGACAGTTGTGCCAGGCGTTCTTCTACGGTCTCTCCAATTACTTTTCCTAATTCCGGATAAATAAAATCCGGTTCGGCCATCACACCTGTGGGCATACCGCAACGGTAGAGCTCCAGGGTAGTGTCAGCAAAGATATTCGCAAAGTTATAGGTCTGTTTAAGTGTCAGGTTGCTGATGAAACTGTTGTGACAGGAAGCACACTTCAGGTTTATACCCATCAGCGACTGACTAATATTTTGGGCGGCCTGCATCTCTGTGCTTTCACTGGCGTTGACCTCGCCCCGCCATTGAATGCCTTTAATAAATCCTTCTGACCCCTCTACCGGATTGATCAGTTCACTCACCAGCGAGTCGTAGGGTTTGTTGGTGAGGAGTGCATCATACAACCAGCGGGTTATTTGCTTTCGGCCGCCGGTAATAAATCCTGTACCTGAATAATCATTGCGCAGTAAATCGTTCCAGAAACTAAGCCAGTGCTGGGCATATCCGTGGTTGTCATCCATTAAAAGACGTACCAGCTTTTCCCGTTTATCAGGCGATGTATCGTTTACAAAATGGTCAATCTCATCGGGCTTGGGCAGCAGGCCGGTAATGTCAAGGCTGGCCCTTCGCATAAACAACCGGTCATCTACCGTTTCAGGCCAATCAAGGTTGTTTTCTTTAAAATACTGGTTTATTATCCGGTCAACGGGGTTGGTTAATCCATTTTCACTATCCGGTAAAGCCGGCTTTTCCAGCGCCAAAGGGGCTTCAGGAAACACCTTAAATTCGGCATCGGCCCAATGGGCGCCATGATCAACCCAGAGTTTTATGAGTTCTATTTCCTGCTCTTTTAGCTTTTTGCCCTTTTTGGGCATCACATCGTCGTGATTGGCCGGGAGTGTCAGCCGCCTGACCAGCTCACTTTCCGAGGCGTTGCCCGGCACAATGATTGCCCCGGATTCCCCGCCCAGCATCACATATTCTTTGCTCTCCAGTACCAGGCCACCTTTCTTTTTGTGTTCACTGTGGCACTGGTAACAGTTGTGGGCGAAGATGCCCCGCACTTCCAGGTTGAGCCTGTCCAGTTGGTCTTTTTGCAATGAGTCTGATGCCACAAGTGTTGTAAGTTCCGTAAGTAGCTGTCCGGTTTTTTCATGATCATAGCCTTGGTTGTTCCAGGGCAGGGTACTACTCAGGTAGTCTTCACCGTGCGTGAGACCTGCCCCCACATGCCCGGCCAGTGTCAGTGATACGACTGTGGACAGCAGCAAAAAACGATATAAAAAGCCGGGATTTTTTTCTTTTTTAGCGGCCTGCCATAACAAAAGAGCCACGAAGGAGGCCAGTACTGCTGTTGTAATGCCTGTCCATTGATGAAATTCCAGTGTGTTTCCGCTATAATTTTCACTCCGGGTAAGCAGCCAGCCAAACAATGCGGACAATACCGCCGAAAGAGCCCCCAGATAGACCATCCAGGCAATGCCTTCGCGCAGGTTGTCTTTCTTTTTTACGATGACCAGTATTTCAAGAAAGGCGGCACAGACCAACAGGGCTATGGGAAAATGAACCAGCAAGGGGTGTAACCGACCGAGGAATTGGTCGATCCAGAGAAAGACATTCGGGTGCATACAGTTAGTGTTTAACCATGCAATATAATGGAGAAAGTGCTATGGGGCAAGGGGAGGGCAGGAATCTACGATACAAAAGTACTGAGCCGTGAAACGGATCCCGGTTTTTGGATAGCGATTGGGGTGTGGTGCAGAACCGGACGTAGGGGCCTGGTAAGAGGTGGGATGCAATGGATCCCCGCCTGCCTGACTGGCTAGTCGGGCAGGTCTGCGCAGGATATATCGGATAACAGAACGTATAAAAATGGAGTATGACACGACGTATAAATGACGACGATAATTTTATTTAAAACCCCGTTATAAAACATTTATTTATTTAAAACTCCGTTATAAAACAGGAAATACTTGCTTTTTAGAAAAAAATATTGTAATTAGAGCACCAAGTTGGACTTATTTTGCCATGGAGGCTCTACATCGGGTATTATTTGTTGTACTGGGTGGCCTTCTTCTTTTGAATGTGGTGCAGGCCCAGGAAATTACCAATCTTTCTTTTGAGATAAAAGGGAGGTCTGTCGAAATCAGTTATGATCTGTCTGCAAACACCAACCAGTACTTTATTGTGGAATTATACAGTGACCAGGACGGGTACGCAAAAAAGCTCAGCCACGTACGCGGTGACATTGGCGAAGACGTTACTCCAGGGGAGAGAAAGCGCATTATTTGGGACGCTGGAAATGAACTGGGTGATTTTAAAGGGGCCATTGAACTGGAGGTAAGGGGAAGAATCATGCCCCCGATACTGGAATTTTCCGCTACCATGGCGGGAAAATACATCCGCCGGGGAAAACTCAATGATATCGTTTGGACGACCCATACATCCGAACCCAGCATACGTCTGGAATTGTACCGGGAAGGAAAGAAAATCACAGACCTGGGGCTGTTGGACAATACGGGCAAATACACCTGGGCCGTCCCGGTTTCACAAAAAACCGGTAGTAGGTACCAGTTGGTGGCCGTTTCCCTGCAATCAGAGAAAAGGGCGGTAAGTCCGGTGTTTAAAATTGGCCAAAAGGTGCCTGTGGGGCTTAAAGTGGCCCCCGCAGCGCTGTTACTACCATTGGGGTATATTATATATGATAAACTAACGAATGGGGGCGGGACTAATGGGGGCACTGAGAACCAGAAAATAGTGGATCCCTGGGAGCCGGGTGGGTGATGTGTAGTATATGATGGTTTTGAGAACTGCAAAAGTACAAGGACGATAAAAGTATTTTAAGTTCAACGTGATGAGAAAATTTATTATTGTCGGTTACGTTTTATCTTTAATCTTCACATTTACGAACAAAAATGTATATGGTCTGGATGAGAAGTCTATACCCAAAAAAAAGGAAGGTAGTCTGACAACTGAAAGCAAAGTAAATGCAATTTATGATTATATAACAGGTCCTGTGCAAGCTACAGGAGGTACCGTTTTTAGTGGTTACTTTAACAGTACAAATACCGGTATTGAAGTTGTTGTGCCTGTTCCGGATTATTCATTTATTGGTGGTACGATAACAATAATAGCCTACCGGGATGGAAATAGCGAAACTTTAAAAAGTGATGTTGAA